>NZ_NEIO01000019.1:0-109888 GCF_002113575.1 Pseudomonas sp. B8(2017)
GTGAAGGGGTGGGGCGAGTTCTCCCACGGTCTGTACTGCTGTGAACAGTCAGATTCGGCTTTTTCGTCCCACCACCCCTTCGAGTATCACCATACAAGCGGCCTTGTGTCGCGAAAGGGCCGCAAGGCGGCCCCGGCAATTGCTGCCGTGACGCTGAAATCCGGGGGCCGCTACGCGGCCCTTTCGCGACACAAGGCCGCTCCCACAAGTACCGTGCATCGATCAGCCATCAGGCAGGTTGGGCACAGCTGCCCTGCCGGGCACTCCCCCGCACCGCCTCGGCCAGTTTGCGCAGGTTGGCCTGGTGGGCATTGACCAGGCTGGCGATGCTGTTGTCCGCGGGCGTCTGCAGCGAGGTACGGCAGGTCAGTTCGGCCTCACCCGAGCGCGTCAGGCGCCATACCGCCTCCAGCGAAGCATAGCGCCCCGGCACGCTATCGAAGCGCTGCACGTCCACCCGCAGCAACGCCTTGCCGCCACCCACCGGCCCGCCCAACTGGTCCTGCAAGGCGCTGCGGAACTCATCCACCAGGTTGGCCCCCCACCACTCCGTCTCGAGGATGGCCAAGCCGCTCTGCCCTTGCCGCACCACCAACTGCGGGCGGTCCACCTGCGGCGGCACGGCCACCCTCGCCACCTGGATGCGCTGGCCACCGTCGCGCACCGGTTCGCTCGGTACCAGCGTGTGATAGTTGTTCGGGGTACTGCTGCAGCCCCACAGCACGGCCAGCAGGCCGGCGCCACACACATTGCGCAGTCGATGCATCGGCTGTCTCCTCAGGGTTCAAGATCGGCGGCAGCGGCCGCTTTCGGCCGGCCGCGTATCAGCGACTCGGGGTGCCGGCCCAGGTAATCGGCAAGGTCACGCAGCGAACGCGACATGCGCTCCAGTTCGTCCAGGGTTTCGCCCATCCGCTCGCGCTGCGGCGAGTCTTCGGAAATGGCCGAATTGGCGGTGCGCAGGGTCTTGTGCACTTCGTCCAGCGCCACCTTCACGTCCGGTAGCGTTTGGCCATTGAACTGCTTGAGGCTGGCGCGCAACTCTCGCAGGCTGCCGTCCAGGTTGTTGGCGATGCTCTCCAGCGGCAGTTTGCTGATGCGCTCCACCACCCGCTGCAGCTGTTCCTGCAACTGCTCCAGGCTGCCGGGCAAGGTGGGGATGGTGATAGGGTCTGCGGTCTTGTCGAAGGCCACCTTGGGGGCATCGGGGTAGAAGTCCAGGGAAATGAACATCTGCCCGGTGATCAGGTTGCCGCTGCGCGCCTGGGCCCGCAGCCCGTGCTCGACGAAGGTGCCGATCAGCCGGCGCGCGCCGTCCATGTCGCCTTCGGCATGCTTGAACACGGACAGCATCTTGCGGTGCACCGGCCCCAGCCGCTGCGGGTAGATCACCGCATCGACCACCACCGGGAAGGTCTGCCGGGTGGCATCGTAGTCGAGCTTGACCGAAGTGACCCGGCCAAACTCCACCCCCTTGAACTCCACCGGCGCTCCCACCGACAGGCCGCGCATGGCCTGGTCGAAGCGCAATTGCAGGTACTGCGCCTGGCCACTGGGCGGTGCCAGGGCGGTGTCGCGGTCGGCAAACAGCTGGAAGCGCGCCTGGTCGGCAGCGGGCTCGGCTTGCGGGGCGAAGTCGGGCGAGCCAAAGGCCAGCCCGCCCACCAGGATCGACGACAGTGATTCGGTATCGATCTTCAGGCCGTTGGCACCGATCTGCATGTCCACGCCACTGGCGTTCCAGAAGCGGGTATCGGCGGTGACGAAGCTGTCGTAGGGGGCCTGCACGAACACGCCGATTTCCACGCCCTTGCCATCGCCCTGCAAGGCAAAGGACACCACCTCTCCCACCGGGATCTTGCGGTAGTAGATCGACGAGCCAATATCCAGCGACCCCAGGTCACTGGCAGTCAGGACAAAGCGCTTGCCCTTTTCGTCGTAGGTGATCGGCGGTGGCAGCTCCAGGCCGACAAAGGACTTCTCCGGCACTTTCGATTCGCCGGAATCCGCCCCGATGAAACTGCCCGACAGCAGCGTGTCCACACCGGACACGCCGCCCACGCCAATGCGTGGCCGCACCACCCAGAAGCGCGCCCCCTGGGTGGCGAACGCGCGGGCGTCGTTGGACAGCTGAACCTTGGCAACCACGCTCTTCTTGTCGTCGGCCAGGTCCACCGTGGTGACTTCGCCGATCACCACGCTGCGGTACTTGACCTGGGTCTTGTGCGCCACCAGCCCTTCCCCGGTGTGGAAGGAAATGGCGATGACCGGGCCCTGCTGCATCCAGTTGCGCACCACCAGCGAAGCGCCGATCAAGATCGCCAGTATCGGCACGATCCATACCAGCGACACACTCCAGCGCCGGGTGTGCACTTCAACCTGCCCCGCGCCCTCGCGCTTGTCAGTCTGTTGCACCATCAATGCGGCCTCCCTCGTTGGCACGGCTATCCCAGATCAGGCGTGGATCGAAGCTCATCGCAGAAAACATGGTCAGTACCACCACCATGCCGAAAAACAGGATGCCCACCCGCGGCTCGATGGTGCCCAGCCCGCGCAGTTGCACCAGCGCCGCCACCAGCGCCACCACCATCACATCGAGCATCGACCAGTAGCCGATCAGCTCGACGAAACGGTACAGCTGCGAGCGCTGTCGGCAGGCCCAGGTAGAGCCGCGCTGGGCGGTGAACAGCAACAGGCCGAGCGAAAAGAACTTGATGGCCGGCACGCCCACACTGGCGATGAAGATGATCAGTGCGATGTCCCAGGCCCCTGCCTCCCAGAACTCCAGCACACCACCGCCAATGGTGCTTGCGCTGCCACTGCCGAGCATTTCGGTGTGCATCACCGGCAGCAGGTTGGCGGGGATGTAGAAAACCAGCGCCGCCAGCAGAAACGCCCAGCCGCGGCTGATGGCATTGGCCTTGCGCCGGTGGATGGCGGCACCACAGCGCTCGCAGGTGTGCTTGCCGCTGCCCAGTTCGCAGGCCTGGCCGCAGCCATGGCACAGGCACAGGCCCAGGTCGTCGGCATTGGCCGGGGTATTCATACCTGCTCCCAAAGGTCGCGGATGTCCTTGCCGGCGACATGGATGATCAGCATGCTCAGGGCGGCCAGGGCCAGCAGGCCGATGCCGGGTATCACATCGAGCAGCCCCGCCAGCTTGATCACCGCCACCATCGCCCCCAGCAGGCACACCTCCAGCATGCTCCACGGCCGCAGGCTCTCCAGGCTGCGCATGCACAGGGCAAAGCCGGGGGCGCGCTGGCCGGCCAGGGCGAAACTCAATAGCCAGCACAACAGGGTAATCTGCAGCACCGGCGCAAAGATGATCGACAAGGCCATGACCAGGGCGATGAAAGTGATACTGCCGTGGCTGAGGATCTGCACCGAGTCCCATAATGTCGCGGAATGGGTGAGCCCCTGCATACCGATGGTCATCACCGGGTAGAAGTTGGCGAACACCAGCAGGATGCCACCCGTCACGCTCAGGGCCAGCCGCTGCTGCACGGTCAGCGAGGTGTGCCGGTACAGCACGCCGCCACAGCGCTGGCAAACGGCGCGCTGATGCTTGAGCAGCGGCGCACGGTGGTAAACCGTGTCACAGTACTCACAGATGATCAGGTGCTGGGTCTGGCTCATGGGGTTTCCACAGGTAGCCCGGATTCACGCCGTCAAACGCAGGCGAACCACGCTTGATATCCGGTTTAGACCATCCCGGCAAAACTGCCATCATCGGCAGCAAAGGCGAACTATTCTGTGAAACGGGATCCCCACCCGCTGGAGGTTTGCCATGCGTACGATGACGTGGAGTTGCCTGCTGGTGCTGCTGTGCGCGGCATCGGCAACCCAGGCGCAGTCGGTGGTGCCGCTCAAGGGCCAGAGCAGCCAGCAGATGCAACTGGATATCAATGATTGCAATACCGTCGCGACCAATGCCGCGAACAGTGCCGCGACCTCCAGCGACCCCCATGTCGGTGGCCGGGTACGCGGTGCCGCTGCCGGCGCGGTTGCCGGTGCGGCAGGCGCGCAGGTGCGCGGTAACCAGCACGACGAGCTGTATGACCGGGTCGGTGACGATGCCAAGGAGCAATACCGGCAGAACCGCGCCGGCGAAGTGGCCGCCGCCGGTGCTGCGGTCGGTGGCATGCGCCAGCGTCAGGACCGCCGTCAGGACCGGCGCGGCCAGGACGAAGCGAAAGCCCAGGCTCATGCCAGTGCCTATGCCGGGTGCCTGCAAGGGCGCGGCTATCAGGTCAACCCCTGACCGACGGGCACGCCATGCTCCTGCATGGCGTGCCCGTATCAGAACTTCGCCAACTGCTCCCGGCAGAACTCCACGAACAACTGCGCCGGCTTGGTCAGTTGCACCCGCTTCAACCAGGCCGCCGCCAGCCCTGACAGCGCCACTGGCTCGGCGATATCCAGCATGGCCAGGCGTTGCCCGTCGTAGGTGTACTCCGAGTGCGGCCGCGTCACCAGCAGCGAAAAACCGAAGCCCTGCCCGACCATGCCGCGCACCATCTCGATCGACGGCGAGCTGAAGACGATGTTGGGCGTGAGGCCCATTTCGTTGAACAGGCTGACGAAGTAGGTGCGGCTGGGGGCCACGTCCAGCAGGATCATCGGCTCCGGGCACAGGTCACGCAGCGACACCTGGGCCTGGCCGGCGAAGCGGTGGTTTTCGGGCAGCAGCACATAGGGTTTCTGCGGCGGCATCAGCGGCTCGGCCTCGATGGTGCCGTCCAGATCATGGTCGTAGAGGAACGCCAGGTCGAAGGTACCCGCGGTCAGGCCCTGGATCAGGTCCTGCTGCTCGCCGTCGCGCAGGCGGATATCCACCCCCGGGTAACGCTGGCGAAAGCCGGCGATCAGCCGCGGCAGGTACAGCGGTGCCACGGTCTCGAAGCAGCCGATATCGATTTGCCCGGCCACGGTGTCGTTGTCGGCCAGGGCGTTCTGTTCGAATTCGTGGGCCATCTGCAGCAGCGACTTGGTCTTGGCATAGAAGCGCTTGCCGCTGGGCGTCAGTGACACACCCTGGGCGTGGTGACGGATGAACAGCTGCACGCCGAAGCTTTCCTCCAGGCTCTTGATGGCCGTGGAGATGGAGGGCTGGGCGATGTACAGCTGGCGGGAAGCCTCGGCCACGCTGCCGGCCTCGACGGTGGTGACGAAGTACTTGAGTTGTCGCAATGTGTAGGCCGCCACGGGCACCTCTCTGACGCCGGTCTGGGCGCGCTGGGATCATGCCTGTCACTTTACCCTTGGCAGCGGCTGGGTGGGGGCCGGGTGATGAAGGATTTACCTATGGCTTGAGCAGGTTTTTTGTAGGGGGACTTTTGCCGCGAAGAATCCGACGCGGCCCATCGCCGGCAAGCCAGCTCCCACAGGTACAGCGCAGACTTCAAGAGTTACGTGGTCCCTGTGGGAGCTGGCTTGCCGGCGATGGGCTGCAAAGCAGCCCCAGTAAAGCCTGTAGAAACTGACTGACAGCAGGCTAAAGCACACAGGAGCCTGGCAGCCCGCTGGTCAAATACCCCTGATTGTCTTTACTAGTACTCATCGGCTCCAGACATAGGGTGTGCGCTTATGAAGATCGTGGTCACCAGCATCCTCGTCGACGACCAGGCCAAGGCCCTGGCTTTCTACCACTACGTACTCGGTTTCGAGCCCAAGCACGATATCCCCATGGGCCGACACCGCTGGCTGACGCTCACCTCCCCCAACGACCCCAACGGCGTCGAGCTGCTGCTCGAACCCGACGCGCACCCGGCCGCCAGGGAATACAAGGCCGCGCTCAAGCAGGACGGCATCCCCGCCACCTCGTTCGGCGTGCGTGACATCCAGGCCGAATATACCCGGCTGTGCGCGGCAGGCGTGCAGTTCACCCAGACGCCCACCGACATGGGGCCCGTCACCGTAGCGGTGTTCGATGACACCTGCGGCAACCTGATCCAGATCGCCCAGAAACACTAGCGATGTTCAGGGCCCCACGGGCAGGCGCAAGGTCGCGCGCAACCCGTGTGGCGCCTGGTTGCGCAACTGCACGCTGCCACCCAGGCGGGTCATGATGGTGCTGACGATCGACAACCCCAGCCCGGCGCCATTGGTCGAGCCCTTGCTGTAGAAGCGCTCGAACACCCGCTGCTGGTCGACTTCGGCGATGCCCGGCCCTTCGTCATCGACACTGACCAGCAAGGCTTGGCCTTCGCGCTGCAGTGTCACGGTGACCCGACCGCCTGCCGGCGAATGGTCCACGGCATTGGCCACCAGGTTCTGCAAGGCGATACCCAGCGCGCCAGCGTCGGTGTGCAAGTGGTAGTCGCCGGCGGCGATGTCCAGCGAAGGCTCCAGCCCGCGCTCCAGAATCCATGGGGTCAGCTCGGCAAGGGTCTCGGCCACCACGCCCTCCAGGTCCACCCGCGGCCAGTCGCGCCGGCCTGGCCGCGGCTCCAGGCGGGCCAGGGTCAACAGCTGGTTGACCACCCGGGCAAGGCGGTCGACACCGCCCATCAGGAACTGCAGGGCCTTGTCCCGCTCGGCAGCGCTGTCTGCATTGAGGGCGTTCTGCGCATGCAGGCGCAGGATGGCCAAGGGCGTGCGCATCTCGTGGGCAGCGTCGGCGATGAAACGGTGCTCGCGGCGCAGCAGGTCATCGATCTGCCCGAGCAGGCGGTTGATCGCCGCCTGCATCGGTTCCAGCTCCTTCGGCAACGGCACCAGCTGCAACGGCTCGAGCGACTCGGCGTGGCGGGCGCGGATCACCCTGGCCATGTTCTGCAGCGGCCGCAGCCCCCAGCCAATGGCCGCCCACACCAGCAAGGCCAGGGCCAGGCTGCCGAACAGGAATGGCAACAGCGTGTGCCGCACGATGCGTTCGATCAGGTCGTCGCGCACGTCGTTGCGCTCGCCCACCCAGATCACCCAGTGTTTTTCCGGCACCGGCAAGACGAAACTGCGCCAACGGCGCCCGTCCACCACCACGTCGGCAAAACCTGGCACCCGCGGCGCCTGCCCCAGCTGCGGGGCGCTGGGCGTGTGCACCAACAGCCCGTTGTCGTCGGCCCACACCTGGAAGGCCAGCTTGCTCTCGTAGCGGTGCCCCACCTTGTGGTGCCCGGCCTTGCTCAAGGCCTCGTCGAAGGCACGGTACAACTCGTCACGGCTCTGCTCCTGCACCGGCAGGCTCATGATGCCCTGCAGCAGCCGGGCGTTCTGCGCCAGGTGGGCGTCGTACACCTCGTTAATTTCGTGGCGGCTGTCGTGGTAGTTGTACAGCGCCAGCAACCCGCTGCCGACCAGCAACAGCAGCATCACCCGCCACAGGGTGCGTTGGCGCAGCGAGCTCATGCCTTGCGTTCCACCAGGTAGCCGATTCCGCGCACGGTGCGGATCAGGCCGTTGAACAGCTTCTTGCGCAGGTGGTAGATGTTCACTTCCAGGGTATTGCTCTCCGGCTCTTCATCCCAGCCATACAGCAACTGGGTCAAGCGTTCGCGGGTGAACACCTTGCCTGGCTGGGCCAGCAATTCGTGCAACAGCAGGTATTCCTTGGGCGTGAGCACCACCGGCTGGCCCTGGAAGTGCACCTGTTGGCTGACCGGGTCCAGGCACACCCCGGCATGCTCTATCAGCACCCGCGCACGGCCACTACTGCGCCGCAGCAAGGCCCGCAAGCGGGCCTTGAGTTCGTTGAGGTCGAAGGGTTTGACCAGGTAGTCGTCGGCACCGGCGTCCAGCCCGGCGATGCGGTCCTCGGTGGCGTCTCGGGCGGTCAGCACCAGCACCGGCAGGCTCTTCCCGGCCGCACGCAGGCGCCGCAACAACTCGATGCCATCCAGGCGCGGCAAGCCCAGGTCGAGAATGGCCAGGTCAAACTCCTCGTGGCACAGGGCATGCAACGCGCTGGCGCCATCCTGCAGCCAGTCGAGGGTATAGCCCTCGCGGCGCAGGCCGTCACAGATCCCCTCCCCCAACGCGGCGTCGTCTTCTACCAGCAGCAGGCGCATGCTTAATCCTGTTTGTCCTTGATCGCTTTGAGTAAAGCATCGATTTCACCGCGCCGGCCCTGGTCGGCCAGCTCCCGCCCGGGCCGGGGCGGTGCCTGCAACGCCTTTTGCAGGGCGGCGCGGGCTTCGTCGTAGCGGTTCTGCCGGTACAGGTGGTCAGCCCAGAAGTAGTTGCTGTCGATTCCGTCGGGGTTGATCGCCAGCGCCTGGCGCAGCATGGCCTCGGCCTTGGCTTGGTCGCCGAAGCTCAGCGGCCATCCGGGCACCTGGTCGTACAGCGCGCCCAGGCTGGTGTAGGCCGAGCCCTGCAGGGCCTTGGGGTCCATGGCCAGGGCCTTTTCCAGGCTGGCGCGGGCGGCCTTGACCTTGCCCAGCGCGCCCAACCCGCCGGTGGCACCGGCCCAGCTGCTGTTGACGATGCCGTCCCAGATCAGCGGCTCGGCCGAGCCCGGGTGCTGGCGCACCAACGCCGCCGACTGTACCGCCAGGGCCTCGAACGCCCCGGCACGCTGGGCTTCGGGCAGGTTGTAGCGAATAACCGCCCAGCGCTGCTGGATGGCATTGAGTTGCTGGGTACCGTTCTGGTCGAGGGCCCAGGTGAACGGGGCGATGGCCAGCAGGCCGGCCAGTATCAGACGTTTCATTTGCTCGACTCCTTGCTGTGCCAGGTGCTGTAGCGGCGGATCAGCGGCAATTGCTTGCGCAGGGCGCGGTCGACCACGCCCGGCAGCATGCCGTTAAGGCGCACGAAGAGTTTCTCCGGCCAGCCCAGGTACAGTTCGCTGCGCTCGGCCTGCACCGCGTCGAGCACTGCCCGGGCGACATCCTGCGGGTCATCGACGCCCACCTTCAACGCCTGGTTCAGGGCCTGCGCGGCGCTGCTGTTCATCGTCGTGCGGGTGGTGCGCGGTGCGGCATACAGCACGTTCACCGAGGTGTCGGCAAGCTCGCGGCGCAATGCCTCGGAGAACCCACGCAAGGCAAACTTGCTGGCGCAGTAGGTGGCATAGCCGGGGTAGCCGATGGAGCCGTAGATCGACCCCACGTTCACCACCAGCGCACTGGGCTGCGCGCGCAGCAACGGCAGGCACAGGCGGGTGAGCTGCACGGCGGCCTTGACGTTGAGGTCGAACAACTCGTCCAGGGCGGCCTCGTCCATCTGTTCGAGCAAGGCGAAGCGGTTGACCCCGGCGGCGTTGATCAACAGGTTGCAACTGCCCATCGCCCGCGCCGCCTCCAGCACGTCACGGCGGCCTTCGGCGCAGCGCAGGTCGGCCTGCTGCCAACGCAGTTGGCCGGGGTAGCGCGCCATCAGTTCGGCCAGCTTGCCCTGCTGCCGGCTGACCGCCAGTACGCGGCCCCCGGCACTGCAAAGCTGGTCCGCCAGCTCCAGGCCGATGCCACCGCTGGCGCCGGTGAGCACCGCCACGCAATCAGGCAAGCGCATGCTGTACCTCCTGCTGCGCGGTACGCGGCAGCCCTTCGAACATGGCGGTGTACAGGCGGTACACCACTTTGGCAGCGTGGATTACCGCCTGCTGGTCCTCGGGTTGGTCCAGGCGGTTCATCAGGCCACGGTAGGTGGCCATGTGGTCCTGGTCCAGGGCGCCATGGGAACTCAGGTAGCTGAACGCCTGGTCCGGCAGGCCGAGGCTGCTCTGCAGGGTACCGGCAGCCTGGGTGGCCAGGGCAATGCTGGTGCCTTCGAGCACGTTGACCATGCCGAACAGCCCGACCGGGTTGCCACGGGCAATCTGGTCGTAGAGAAAGGCCACCATCAGCTCGACAGGCAATGCCGGGCGGCCGCCCGCCACCTGGTGGGGGTCGCCACCGCAGGCGGCGATGTCATCGAGAATCCAGCGCTCATGGCCGTACTCCTCCTCGATGTACTCGCACACTGCGCCGCGCAGCCACTCCAGCCGCGCCGGCAAACGGGCCCCGCAGGCCATCATCAATGGCACGGTGTGCCGCACGTGGTGGTAGGCCTGGGTGAGAAAGGCCACATAGGCCTCGAGGCTGGCCTTGCCGGCCAGCGCGTCGCGGATGACAGGGACGCTGAACAATGCCGTACGCTCGTCGGCGGTTTCCTGCTGCAGCGTATCGAAGAAAAGCATGGCAAACCTCGTGGGTCATTGAAGGTCGGATAACAGGGACTGGTAACACCGCAGGATCTGTTCGCGGCGTGGCCGGCCGTTGGCGGTAAGGGTTTGCCCGGCGGCACTCAAGGGTTCGGGCAGGCGCCGCCAGGCATGCACCCGGGCATAGTCCGGCAGGCCGGCATTGGCCTGACGAATGGCCTGTTCGAGGGTGTGGTCGTCAGCCTGCGGGTCCAGCGGCCAGATCAGCGCCAAGTTGTGTGCCAGGCCTTCGCCGTGGACGAATGCCTGGGCGATCACCCCGCCCTGGGTCAGTTCGGCCTCGACCCACTCGGGGTTGACGTTGCGCCCGAAGCTGGTGCTGTACTGGTGCTTCTTGCGCCCGGCCAGGTACAGGAAGCCGTCGCTGTCGAAGTGGCCCAGGTCACCGGTCGGCAACCACGGCTCGCTGAACGGTGGCTCGCCCAGGTAGCCGAGCAACGCCGAACCGGCCACCTGCACTTCGCCGTCTTCGGCAATGCGCACCTGCACATGCGGCAGCGGCCGCCCGACACTGCCCGGGCGGTGCGCCCCGGGGCGATTGAGGCATACCACCGAGGCGCATTCGGACAAGCCATAGCCCTCGAACACCGGCAGCCCGACGCCCTCGGCCCGGGCCAGCAGGCTCGGCGCCACCCGCGCGCCGCCCACCGCCACGAAGCGCAACGGGCCGACCCGCATCAGGCCGCGCTCGATGGCAGTGACCAGCCCGAGCAGCAGTTGCGGCACCAGGATCAGGCTTTCGGCCCCACTCAAGGCGATGGCGCCCAGCAATTGCTTGAAGTCGACCTGGCTGGCACCGCGAAAGCCCAGTTGCGCCTGCGGGTACAGGGCAATGCTCGCCCCGGCCAGCAGGGCCGCGTACAGGCCCAGGTTCTCCAGCAGCACCGCCAGGGGCAATACCGCCAGGTACTTGCCTGGCGCCGTGGGCCGGCTGGCGGCCTCCAGTTCACGCGCTACCCGCAGCATGGCATCGGCGCTCAGGCATACGCCCTTGGGTGCACCGGTGCTACCGGAGGTGTAGGTAATCTTCGCGGTACCCGGTGGCAAGGGTACGGCCGCTGGCGGCTGCCGGCTCCAGAAGCGCTCACCGGCAATGAAGCCGCTGGCGTGCAGGTCGTCAGCGAAGGCCTCGTCGGCCAGCGCCAGCACCGCCCCGCTCTGTGCCAGGCAGTGGCGGCGTTGGGCGCTGCTGAAGAACGCCGGCAGGATGACGATGGGGCGCGCCGCGAACAGTGCTGCCAGGTCCCAGAACAGCGCCTCGGGGCCGTTTTCCAGGGCCAGGGCGAAGGTGCCCGGTGGCTGCGCGCTCAACCAGGCCTGGCGTTGCTCGACCTCGTCCAGCAACTGTTGATAGGTAAATGGCCCGCCAATGCCCAGCAACGCCGGTTGCGCCCCTCGGTGGCGGGCGTGCAGTTGCAACACTTCCCTGAACAGCTGGCATTCACGCGGCATGGCCGGCCTCCTGCACGCTCGCGGGCAAGCCCAGCCGCTCGAAAACGCCGCCGCGGGCCAGGGCTGCATGGCCGTAGCCGATGTTGCCGACGAACACTTGCGGGTGCTGCGCGTAGTAACTGCCCCAACTGTCGGCATCGCCGTTCAACCGGCCAGGGTCGGCCACGGCCAGCGCCGTGGGCACCAGGCCCAGGCGATGAAAGCTGTTGACCAGGGTCGCGGCACCGGTGAAGGCCACCCACTGCAAGCCGCGGGCGGCCAGCAACCAGGTCACGGCAATGATCATGATCCGCGCGCTGCCGGCGCTGAGCGCGGCCAGGTTGCCCACTTCGACCAACTGCGCACGGCTCACCGGGCTGGCCGACAGCCGGGTCACTGCCACTTCCAGCGGTTCATCCAGGTAACGCTCGATGAAGGTCGGGCCACTACTGGCCAGGCGTATGCCGGCAGCGGCCATCAGGCGCCCGTGGCTGTCATGCAGGCCGAGCAGTTCGGGCAGGTAGTGCTGCACGTCGGCGTGGTGCGCGCAGGCAAAGCGGGCGTGAATGAACTGTTCCAGCTCGTCGCGCCCCGGCTCCCCCAAGTGTTTCAGTGTCATGTGGGCAAGGCGATCGCCGTGGCTGCCGATAGCCAGTGGAAACAGGCTGGCGCTGTCTGCCTGGGTCATGGCTGTCCCCCTTTCAAGTCAGGTCTCGGGGGCAGTATCAGGGGGCAATCTGAAGCCAATCTGAAGTGCTACATTTGCCATTGCCCCCATGCGCACCAACAAGGAAAACAGATGCGCCACGAATTCAGCGAAGTGCTCAACGACCTGGTCGACTACTTTCTGCTCGGCGATATCCAGCTGCTCGAGCGCTTCAAGCAACAACATGAATTGCCCGACGACCTGGCCCATGCGTTCACCCACGGCGACAGCGGCGACCAGGCCGTGCGCGAAGGGATTGTGCTGCCACTGGCCGGGGTCGATAACCTGCCCTACCGCATCCTGTTCACCCTGGACAACCACACCCCTGCCCTGCGCGAACCCGGCAGCCGCCTCAAGCACCGCCGCAATGGCTATGTGCTGCAGGTCGAGCACGGTGCGCTGATGCTGTACACCTGGCGCATCCTGCAGCACTTCACGCCCAAGACACTGGGTGACCTGATGGCGCGCTACCAGGTGCCGGGGCGGCCGATCATCGAGCTGGACAATGGCTGGTATGACGTGGAGGTGCTGGCGGGTGCGCTGGTGCGGGACGGGCTGTACGAGCCGGCGTTCGAGTTCGTGTTGAAGAAGCGCTGGAGCCGGGGCGAGGCTGCCGGGGTGGATACCGGGTATGCCTTTGGGTTGCGTGGCTATTTTGACTGATGGGTTGACTGTGCCGCCCTCTTCGCGGGTGAACCCGCTCCCACAGGGCACAGTGGTATCCCTGTGGGAGCGGGCAAGCCCGCGAAGAGGCCGGTACAGGCAGCCTCAACCTTTCAAGTGTGGTTGATATCGCGGTCCTTGGTCTCCGGCAGGAAGAAGATCCCCAGCACCGCCGTCATCACCGCAATCACGATCGGGTACCACAAGCCGTAATAGATATCCCCGGTCGCCGCCACCATGGCAAACGCCACGGTCGGCAGGAAGCCGCCGAACCAGCCGTTGCCGATGTGGTAAGGCAGCGACATCGAGGTGTAGCGGATACGCGCCGGGAACAGCTCCACCAGCCAGGCCGCGATCGGGCCGTAGACCATGGTCACGTAGATCACCAGAATGGTCAGCAGCAACAGCACCATCGGGTAGTGGATCTTCGCCGGGTCGGCCTTTTCCGGGTAACCGGCTTCCTTCAACGCTCCGCTCAAGGTCGCGGTGAAGGCGTCGCTCTGTGCCTTGAAGTCCGCTGCCGCCAGGCCACTGCCATCAAAGCTTGGCAGCACCCGCTCACCAATGCGGATCTGCGCCACGTTGCCAGGCTCGGCCGCTTCGTTGGTATAGGGGATGGCCCGCTTGGCCAGCAGGCTCTTGGCGATATCGCACGAGCTGGTGAATTTGGCCTTGCCCACCGGGTCGAACTGGAACGCGCACTGGGCAGGGTCTGCCATCACCACTACCGGGTTCTGCTCCTGGGCGACGAACACGTCCGGGTTGCCGTACTGGGTCAATGCCTTGAAGATCGGGAAGTAGGTCAGCGCGGCGATGATGCAACCGGCCATGATGATTTTCTTGCGGCCGATGCGGTCGGACAGGCTGCCGAAGAAGATGAAGAACGGTGTGCCGATCAACAGCGAACCGGCAATCAGCAGGTTGGCGGTCTGCGGCTCGATCTTGAGCATCTGCAACAGGAAGAACAGCGCATAGAACTGCCCGGTGTACCACACCACGGCCTGGCCGGCGGTGCCGCCGAGCAGCGACATGATCACCACCTTGAGGTTGTCCCAGCGGGCGAACGATTCGGTCAGTGGCGCCTTGGACGCCTTGCCCTCGGCCTTCATCTTCATGAACACCGGCGACTCGTTGAGCTGCATGCGGATGTACACCGAAATCGCCAGCAGCAATATCGACAGCAGGAACGGCACCCGCCACCCCCAGGCCTCGAACACCTCGTTTCCCATGGCCGTGCGGCAGGCCATGATCACCAGCAGCGAGAGGAACAGCCCCAGGGTGGCCGTGGTCTGGATCCAGGCGGTGAAGAAACCGCGCCGGCCCTTGGGTGCATGTTCGGCCACGTAGGTGGCCGCGCCGCCGTACTCGCCACCCAATGCCAGGCCCTGCAGCAGGCGCAGGCTGATGAGGATGATCGGCGCGGCTACGCCGATCGTGGCATAGCTGGGAAGCAGGCCCACCACAGCGGTGGACAGGCCCATGATGACGATGGTGATGAGGAAGGTGTACTTGCGCCCGATCATGTCGCCCAGGCGGCCGAACACGATGGCGCCGAATGGCCGCACGGCAAAACCGGCGGCAAAGGCCAGCAAGGCGAAGATGAACGAGGTGGTTTCATTGACCCCGGCAAAGAAATGCTTGGCGATGATCGCCGCCAGGGAGCCGTACAGGTAGAAGTCGTACCATTCGAATACCGTGCCCAGGGATGAGGCGAAGATGACCTTGCGCTCCTCCCGGGTGATACCGCGTTGGGGCGCGCTGCCCGTGGATGTGCTGTCGAGAACCGCCATGGGGTGCCTCCGTCTTGTCGTCATGCAGGCCGGGAGCACCTCAAATCTTTTTCACCATCGCACCCAGGCCCTGGGGGGCTTGCTTTGGATATGCGAAGCACGACGAGGCAGGCCGCCTCGGATCGCAGCAAGGTAACTGAAGCATAATAGGCTTTGCCGGGATATCCACTTGAGCCTTGCGCGATCCCTGTAGGAGCGGCCTTGTGTCGCGAATGGGGTGCGAAGCAGCCCCAGGATTTCAGCGTACCTGCACAGATTGTCGGGGCTGCTTTGCAGCCCTTTCGAGACACAAGGCCGCTCCTACAGGGATCGCGTCAGCCTGGGGAGAAAGGTCAGCGCAAGAACTGCAGGACTTCCTCCAGTACCCGCTCGGCCTGCTCCCGATGCGGCACATGGCCACAATCTTGCAACAGGCGCATCACCCCCGGGCCACCAGTCAGCGCCACCAGCCGCTCGGGGTGTGCCGGCGAGCCGAACTCGTCGTTGTCGCCATGCAGGCTCAACAGCGGGCAGCGTACCTGCGGCAGCAGCGCATCCAGGCTCCAATCGGCAAAGTGCTCGGACAACCAGTTGTCCACCCAGGCACGCAATACCCACTCGGCCTTGCCGCCGTGGTAGCGCTCCAGCCGTTGCAGCTGCCCGGGTTCGGCAAACTGCTGGTCGGCCACGCGAATGCCTTCAAGGGTACGGGCCTCGACAAACGCCTGCGCCGATTCGGTAATCAGCCCCACACACTGGCTGGCGAAGGCCGCCGCACAGGCCACGGCCATGCCGCCGCCAACGCTGTGGCCGAAGACAATGAAATCGCCAATGCCAAAATGCTCGCGCAGCGCCGTGAACCCCTGCTGTACCTCGTCCTCGACAAAGCCCAGGCGCAAGCTGCCGGGGTGGGCGTCGGAGCGGCCAAAGCCCAGGCGATCGTAGGCGATTACCCGGTGCCCGGTGGTTTGCGCAAGCTGCGCCGGGAACTCGCGCCACAGGGCAACGCAACCCAGCGAATCGTGCAGCAGGACGATAGGCGCGCCCTGCGCCTGCAGCGGCGCCCATTCCTGGGCGAAGAGCTTGCCTTGTGCGGTGTCGATCCAGTGCTCGCGGGTGTGCAGGTTGCTCATGGAGCCTCCGTTGCCGGTACCGGCCCTTTCAGCTCGACCTGGTTGCCATCAGGGTCGTAGCAGTACAGCGACAGCCCCTCGCCTTCGGCGCCATAGCGCTTTTCGGCAGGTTCGACTTCAACCCCCGCAGCTTGCAGGTAGGCCGTAAGTGCAGCCTCGTCGAACGGCTCGATGCGCAGGCAGAAATGGTGCAGGTTGCGCCCCTCGGCTCCCGGCGCCGCCCCACCAGGCTTACCCAGGGGACCGTCCAGGGTCACCAGGTCGATCATCGCCGTGCCCGTGGCCAGGTGGACCATTCCCAGGTCTTCGCGCACGCGGCTGACCGTGCAGCCGAGCAGTTGGGTGTAGAAAGCGACGCTGCGCTCCAGGTCGCTGACCCGCAGGACGAGGTGGTCGATGTGCTTGATGACGAATGGTCGCATGCCAAGGCTCCTTGTGGCCGCTGGATTCCTGTGGGAGCGGGCGTGCCCGCGAATCAGGCGCTGCGGTGAATGGCACGGGCTTCGCCCGCCCCCACAAGGGATCACGCAAGCCCGATGAGATTCACCACCATAGCCCACGTGCGCATGGCATGACCATATCCAGTTACTCGTTTACCAACCGTTGCAGCACGCCCCCTTCATGGCGGGCGAGGATGCGCAGCAGTTGATCGACCAGCGCCCGGTCCGGCGCATCCAGGTGGAAGTGGTGCCCGCCCGGATGCCAGGAGATCTTCGCCTGGCTGGGCAAGGCCGCCTGGCGCCGGGTAAAGGCTTCACCAGTGAATGCCCCCTGGCGGCCGAACAGCAGGTACAACGGGCAACGGATCTGGCTGAGCAGGTCGCAGGCTTCGCGCTCGGTCAGCGGCATGGGTTCGGGCAGCACCAGGCGTGGGTCGTGGCGCCAGCAATAGCCCTCGCCCAGCTGCAGCAGGTCACGCAGCGCCAGCAGCCGTGCCGCCTCTTCCGACAGCCCGGTATCCAGGCGCTCGCGGCGTTGTGCCAGGGCCGTGTCCAGGTCCTCGAAACGGCCGACGTCCGGCTCGGCAAAACCCTGCAACTGGCTGCGCTGCACCATTCGCTTGAGCCGGTAGGCCCGGGCCAGGTGCTGCACGCGGTCGTCCTCGGCCACCGTGAACGGTGCGCCCATGCCGTCGAGGAAGGTCATGCTGGCAATACCGCTGGTCATGGCCGCCAGCAGCGACGCCACCCCGGTGCCCATGCCATGGGCCAGCACATGGAATTGCGCCAGGCCCAGGCTGTCGGCCACCGCCAGCATGTCCTCGGCATGTTCCCACAGGTAGTAGCCACTGTCGTGGCGGCGATGGTCCGAGCGGCCGTGGCCGACCAGGTCGGGGGCGACCACGAAGCAGCCGTCGAGCATCGGTGCCAGGCGCTCGAACGAGGCGGCGTTGTCCAGCCAGCCATGCAGGGCCAGCACCGGGATGCCGTCCTCCGCGCCCCAGGTCCGTACCGCAATTTCAATACCGTCGAGGTCCAGCAGGTGATCCTTGGGACTGCACAGCGAATGCATCGTAGTTCTCCCTGATAGAGCGCCGGCCCATGGCCAGGCATCACATGACACCGACCCATACCCCACACGCCGGCGTCATCCACACGACATGCCTACCCCATGCCTTGCGCCACCATCTCCCAACAGCCCTGCCCGCGCTGCTCCCCTACCGACGCTCTCGTGCACAGGACCGACCTGTGGATTCAACTAAATACCACCGCATGCCGAGGCGAAACCTGTCGACTGGCGCCTCCATTGATCACGGAGTATTCAGCATGACCAGCACACCCGTGCCTTTCCATCAGGCCCAGATTGTCCGTAACCTGCCTACCTGGTGCCGAACGATGCACCCCGACCATACCCGCCGCGTCGTGCAGAGCGCGCGCAAGGACTACCTCGACGAAAACGGCTCGCCTTACGCCTGGTACGCCGCAGCCAGCGATGAAGACCAGGCGCGTTTACGGCAGCTGATCAGCGCCCGCGATGCCGAGTTCAAAGCTCTGCGGGCCTTGCTCGAGGACTTCAGGCAGATCAGCGAATTCTGCAAGCCTTTGCTCGAGAGCCGGTTGGGCCCGGATGTCAAAGCGGACAAGGCCCAGTACCTGCACCAGCCGTTCAAGGTGTACACCACGCTGGTGAATGTCCCCGGCCTCGATTTCTCACTCGGCGGTGACGATACGTACATCAATCGCCCCGAAGGGCCACCACAGAAGCGCACGCTGCTGGAGGCCGCCCTGCACAATTTCGAAGGCACCGACGAAGTGGGCCCGTTCGACACCCTGACCCTTGGCCCGGACGACGACGCCTCACTTCCTGGGCTGGAGCCCGAAGCGTTCGTGAACCTTTGCCGAAGTCTGGACCTGGGCCGGCAGTATCAAGACCACCTGCAGAGTATCTATGAAGGCCCCAGAAAAGCCGCGATCGAGCAGCAGTGGATCGATGCAAGCCAGCAGGCACTGAAAACCGAGGCGATGATCGCTTACCTCAAGAGCCTGCTGACGCTCAAAGGTCGCGATGCCCTTGTACAGCTATGCGACAACGAAAGCACGCCTCGCTATGGCGAACACAGGCTTCGCTGCTGGCGCTTCAGCCTGCTCGGCATCCCGATTCATGGCGTACTGCTGCTGGGCCCTGATGAAGCCGACCAGACCAACCCCTGCATGCTCTACATTCCCCAGGATGCACAACACCCGCTGAGGGAGTTCGCTTCTTTGCAAAAGGCCGGTGCTCACATACGTCAACGCCTGCTGCAAACCACGTTTCGACAGCACTTGATCAGCTTCGCTGACAAGGACCACCAGGTCGAGTTCAGCCGCAAGCTCGAACATGCCCTGTTCGAGCAGGGTACCTCCACGCGCAGACCCAAGGACAAGCCTGAACTGCACTTCAAGCGAACCCGCCTGGCGCTTCCCATCTGGCAGGTGCTTTACAAAGACCACAAGCGTCGCCTCATGGCAACTGCCAGAACGATCGCGGTACCAACCGCCGATGCCGATGCCAAGGCACGCAAGGAACGGCTGCAACACTGGCTGGACGCAGGCATGAACGTTCTGAACGTGGCCGCCTTCTTCGTGCCTGGGCTGGATGCCGCGATGCTTGGAGTATTCGCCTACGACCTCATGGATTCGGTGTTCACCGGGTTCGAAGCCTGGGAAGAAGGCGATACCCAGGAAGCGCTGCAACAACTCGAGTCGCTGGCCATCAATGCCGCCGTTGTTGCCGGCTTCGCCGCCGGCAGCAGCGCGCTCAAGGCATCGGGGTTCGTCGATGCGCTGGAAAGTGTATTGAAAGGTGGCCGCGAACGGCTTTGGCACCCAGACATGGGCCCTTACAGCACCTCGGACTCCTTGCCAGTCGGAGTGCCGACAAATTCCGAAGGGCTCTACATCTTCGATGGCAAAAGCCACGTCTGGCTGCAAGGCAAACTGTATGAGGTGTTCGAAACCGGCGGGCAGTGGCATGTGCGTCACCCGAACGCCCCCGATGCCTACGCCCCTGCCTTGCGCTACCTCGGCGACCAGCGTTGGCAATTGGCCCATGACAACCCGCTCGAATGGGACGATGCGCAGTTGCTCGAAGGGCTGGGCCAATTCAGCCAGGGGCTGGATGCATCGGAGCAACTTGCCGCCTTGCGTATAACCGAGGTCGATGCAGACACCTTGCGTCACAGCCAGGTCAACGGTTCGCGGCCCCCGGCTCTGTTGGCCGATGCCTTGCTGCGCCTGCGACTGACCAACGACGTGCAGACCATCATCACCCGAGTACGTCACGGCCTGCCTTTGGCTGCGCATATGAACTTCGCGCTGCCCGAACTGGTACAGATGCCTGGTTGGCCTGCGCATTACAGGCTGAAGGTCTTCACCGGTGCCGAAAAATGGGGAGAGGCGGTCTACTTCGGAGCGGAGCCAAAAGCCGACACGTTGCAGATAGAGATCGGCCGCGAAGAGCTTGACAATGGCGAACTGAGCAAGGTTGTCCTGGCGGGGATGGATGAAGATGTCATAGAGCAGTTACTACCCGATACGCCAGCAGAGCAGCGTCCGAGCGCCCTTGACGAGCTGTTGGCCAACCGCCTGTCAGCACGCCGTCGCGAAGTCTTCGCGAGCATGTTGAAAAGCCATCGGGTACCGCTTGGCGACGAAGCGAAGACCTTGGGCCGCCAGTTCCCCGGTTTGCCTGACAATGCCCTGGAAGAGCTCGTCGCGCATGCCGACAGCGCCGAACGCGATCGACTGAAAAGCGGACGTGTGCCCTTGCGCGTGGCTGAAGAAGCCCGCTACCTGCAGGCCCGCGCTCGCCTCGATCGTGCCTTGACCGGCCTGTACCGAGCAGACCTGGCCAATGATGACAGCCAACTGCTGCGCGATGCATTGGTAGCCGAAAAGCCGCAGGCGACTGAGGCCGAAGTTTTCGCCAGCGCCGTCGCCGACCGCTCGGGCTGCGCCGCACTGCTGGGCCAGCAGCCAATCAAGCCAGGCTTTCGCTCGCCCATGCGCCTGGCACATGGACGATTCGGTTACCCACTCAGTGGCCGAGGAACAGGCCCGATCGGCGCATACGCCGCAATACGTCGGCTCAAATCACTTTTCCCCTCGCTGAAGAGCAACGAGATCAACGCCCTGAGGGGCGAACTGAGCCAGACCGGTGATCTCGGCTCGGCAATTCGACAACTGGAAACAGAGTGGAGAGATCTGAATAGCTATCTGGAGGCGTGGTACAAGAGCCCACACGACATCTTCGAGCGCCTCGATCGACAAAGATGCACTGATCGCCTCATCGAGGCTTGGCAGCGGAAGGGTCGCACGCTCGAGCTGGAGCGTATTCGGTTACCCGAGTTGCCAGCGATCACAGCCAGCCTGCCCCACATCCGTGAGCTCAAGCTGAACGAGCTTCAGCTGCAACGACTGGACAGCACGTTCCTGTCACGTTTCCCCAACCTGCAAGTGCTGGAAGTCACCAACAACCGAGAAATCGACGGGGAAGCGCTGTTCCAGGCACTTGAATCGGTGCCCAGGCTGCGCACGCTGGACCTGACCAACAACACCCTTGCTACCCTCTCGCCCACCGCACAGCGAGTGCTGGCAGCGATGCCAGACCTGCGCCAGCTGAACCTGCGGCGCAACCAGTTGACACTGGATGAAGCGACATTGACTTTCCTTTGCGGCCGACCACGGGATGTCCTGAGGCTGGGGCACAATCGCATCACGCTCGATGAAAACCTCGCCACGCGCTTTCAGGACATGATCCATCCGCAGCAACTGGAGCTGGACTTCAACCCGCTGCAGAACGCCCCTGATGTGCGCTACATGGCGCGGTTGCAGCACCTGAACCTCTCCGACGCTCATTTGCAGGCATTTCCCCAGGGCTTGAGCACCCTGATGAACCAGTCACAGTACCAGTTGCGCTACCTGGACCTTTCATCCAACCGCATTCGCCAAGTTCCGGACCTGGCAAGCATCCTGCGCAGTCCGTATGCGCGAGACGTCGCCGCCCGCTTGCCCGAGCGCCGCTGGCTGTTCAACTACAACAACCTCGAGGCCGAGTCGGCCAGTCGGCTACGAGCCAGCGGCGTCAATATTTTCGAGCACACGCCGGAAAGGCCAGAGTGGCAAGGGCTCTGGCGCGATTCCGCGACCGACCATCAGCTGCAGTTGTGGTCCGACCTGTTCGATCAGAACGACAATGGCGACCTGCAAGCGGTGTTGGAGCGCCTGACCAACTCAGTGGAAGCGCGAAGGGATCCGGATGGCCTGCGTGCGCGAGTGTGGGAACTGTTGGAGCACGCCCATGGGGACACGGCGCTGCGCGAGCGTTTGAACGAGGTGGCGCAATCCTTCCCGCCAACTTGCGGTGATGCCGGCGCCGAAGCATTCAGCGCTCTGGAAGTGGAATTGCTGGCCAACCAACTGTCTGGGTGGGCACAGGACACGGCCAAGCCGCTGCTCGACCTTTATCGCAAGCTGTACCGTCGCGAGAAAGTCAACGAACTGGCCGATCGCATCAGCCTGCAACGCAGTTCGCGCAAGCGGGCGCTGCAGGAGCATGCCGGTCAGTTACCGGACCGTGACGTGCTGGACGTCGCGGCGGCGTTCCCCGATGCGGACCTGGCAACAGGCCTGGTAGACGATATCGAGGTCCGCCTGGCACTGCGCCAGTCCTTGAGCGGAAAGCTCGATTTCCCCGAACCCAGCAGCGGCATGCTCTATCGCGATGCCGCAAGGCTCAACCAGCAAATCATCGACAACGTTCGCGCTGCCGTGCTGGAACTCGATGCTGACACCAGCGCTAGGCAGCAGTGGATGAGCGAACAGCCGGTCTGGGTTGACTACCTCAAGCGCCAATATGCCAGTCAGTTCGAAGCCATTACCGACTTCTGGCGCCCAGGCCTCGATTACCTATTTTATTGCCTGGACGAAAGCCAGGAGCCGATCACTTACCTGGACAAGGCGATAATACGTGCATTGGCCCCGGAAATGCCTACCCTTGCGCTGGACGAAAACGGCACGCTAAGTCGGGTTCCCCTAAAAGAGGAAGCGTATGTGAAGGCTACGAACGCCTTGACCCAGGCACAGCAGGAGGTGGAAGCCGGGCTACTGCTGAGCCTTACCCGGCAAGCGGACGTCCTCGATGCCTGAACGCTGATCAATGACCACGCAGGTCTTCGAAGAAGGCCTGCCGCCCATCCACCTGGCTCGACGCACGCGGCGCTGCCGCCACCTCTGCGTTGGCCGCCTCCACATGCCAATAGCAGTGCCTGACCGCGCGGGTTACCGCCACGTAGGCCAGGCGCTGCACCTCTTCCTTCTGCGCGGTATCGAACGGCTGGGCATCACCGGCCTTGCCCAGCCCGGCCTGGCGATACACCTGGTTCTTGTAGGGCGAACTGGTCAGGTACTGGCAGTCGCCCAGCATGAACACTGCATCGGCCTGCAAGCCCTTGGCACTGTGGTAGGTCAACTGGCGCAGCCGGCGCTGCTCGGCCGGCAACGCCGCCTCGGCGTGCAGCACGCCTTGCAGGTGCTCGTTCATCAGCGCCCTGTCGCTGCCCTTGCGGTACAGCATCATTACCGTCTCGCCACGCTGGTAGTGCTCGATCAGCGTTTCACCCAGGGCTGCCTCGTCACGGTCGAACACTTTTACCGGCGAGCCTGGCAACTCGGCCGCCGGGCCACTGGCCCGGGCTTTCTTGCCGGCAATTGCCGGGGTGCCCTTGACCAAGTGTTCGGCCGCGTCGATCACCTGCTGCTGGCAACGGTAGTTGTCGACCAGCATCACCCGGGTGTTGGCCGGCGACGGGAAGGCCTTGGTGAATTCCATGAAGTACTTGGGCGAACTGCCACGCCAGCCGTAGATCGACTGCCAGTCGTCGCCCACGCACAGCAGCGACGAATGCTGGGCATGGCGCCCGGTGTGCATCGCCGGGCCGCGACGACGGATCTCGGCGAGGCTGGCGCGCAGCCAGCTGACGATCTGCGGTGACACGTCCTGGAACTCGTCGATCATCAGGTGCGCCAGCGGCCGCAGCAACGGGTCGGGCAGCAGTTGCAGGTTTTCCGGGTTGTTCTCGCCGAACAAGGCGAACATGCGGTTGTAGCTCATCACCGGCGGCGACTGGTCAAGCAGGTGCGCCTCCAGGGCCTTCCAGTACAGGGCCAGGGCCTCGAAGAACAGTGCATCGCTGTCGCCGGACGGGAAGCTCATCGCCGCCACGGCAGTGTTCACCTCCAGGCCGAGGTTCTCGATGAAATTCGCCGCACCGACAAAGGCATCGAGCAGCGGCGCCGAGGCCAGCTCGCCCTTGACCTTGTATTCGAAGCCGGGGCCGGCCACGGCATCACCGGCCAGCGAGGCAGCCAGGCGCCGGGCCATGGCGTAGTTGTCGAGCCAGATCAGCGGCTGGTCGCAGAAGGCCTGCAACAGGGTGCGCTTGACCGCCCACTCGGCGCGCACCGCCAGCTTGGCGCCGGGGCGCTGGTACTGCGCGCTTTCCGCCGGGTCGAAGCCCAGCACGAGCAAAGGCCCCTGGCCGGCCAGACGGCCATGCACATGGAAGCGGCTGCCACGAATCTGGATGGTCTCGCGGCAGGGTTCGATGCCCTTGATCGGCCAGGCGCCGGCGGCGAACCACAGGTCTTCGATCACGTCGCACAGCTCTTCGTCGCGCTGGGCAGCCAGCTGGGTTACCTGGGCGCGCTTCTGCACATCGGGGTTGTTCGGGTCCAGCGGCTTCAGCTGCAGGGCTTCGCTGCGCAACAGGCCGACCAGCTCGGCAAAACGCGGGCTCTCGCCCAGCAGCGTGCTGTAGCACTGGTTCAGCTGCTGGCGCTGGGCATCGTTCAGGCGCAGGTCGAACGGGTTGCTCTCGGCCTCGGCCTCACGCCCGACCGGCATCTCGTTGCCCAGCGTTTCGAACGCGCGCACCTGGTCAAAGCCCGGCAGGCTGCGCACAAGCGGCAGGATGCGCGAATGGAAGGTGCGTACCAGTTCACGGGCCTGCACCGGTTGCAGATTGATCTGCCACAGCGCGAAGACCTGCCGCAGGCGCTTGATGAAGTCCTTACGCGATTCGCGGGTGAAGGTGACCACGGTCATCGCGTCCAGCTCATAACCCAGGTAATGGCGCAACAGCAGGATGCGCAGCACCAGCGAGGTGGACTTGCCCGCCCCGGCCCCTGCCACCACGCAGGTGGACGGTGTGTCGCTGAATATCAGCTTCCATTGCGCGGCACTGGGTTGGGCCTCGGCGGGCAGGCGCTGGGCGACATCGGACTTGAAGCGCTTTTTCAGCTCGGCAGTCAGGGGCAGGCGCCAGTCGTCGAACAGGTTGTCATCCCGGCCCGGCACCGCGGCGGTGTCGGGCCGGGTATCGCGGATCACCAGCACCTGGCGCCCGGCCTCGTAACCTTCCACCCGCCCGCGTTCGAACCCTTCACGCACGCCATCGGCATGGCCACTGCGCTGGCCGCTGGCGTGGCCGAGGAACCAGGAGTCGCGGTGCTGGGCCTGCAAGCGGGTCAGGCCACGCCCCAGCAGGCGTGCCGCCAGGCGGCGAAACCAGGGCAGCTGGGCAGGAGGGGTAAGGTCGGCAGGGGCCTGGGGTTGCTCGTGGGCCACGGTCACTCCGTTGAAAAACAAAATCAGCGGGCATGTTCGCCGCATCGACAAAAAATCGCCAGCGAATGCTTGCAGATCAGTGGATTAGGCGATGAAGCGGATAAAACACTCCATCGCAATTAATCTATTTTACTGATTGTTTTAAGCCGATATTTACGCTTATTTTCGATGCTTCTTTGACGCATCATGGCCTCATTCCACTGATTCAAGGAGCACGACCATGCTGCAACTGCGACCGTTCGAAAGCCTCGGCCACGCCAACCACGGCTGGCTCGACGCCCACCATCATTTCTCGTTTGCCGAGTACTACGACCCGGCGCGCATGCACTGGGGCAACCTGCGGGTGTGGAACGACGACCTGATCGCTGCCGGCAGCGGCTTCCCGCCGCACCCGCACCGCGACATGGAAATCATCACCTATGTGCGTGAAGGTGCGATCAGCCACCAGGACAGCCTGGGTAACAAAGGCCGTACCGAAGCCGGTGACGTGCAGGTGATGAGCGCCGGTACCGGCATCGTGCACAGCGAGTACAACCTGGAAGACGTCGACACGCGTATTTTCCAGATCTGGATCGTGCCGGAGCGCACTGGCGAAGCACCGCAGTGGGGTAGCCGGCCGTTCCCCAAAGGTGAGCGTGGCGAAGGCTTCGTGACCCTGGCCAGCGGCCGTGCGGGCGATGAGGACAGCCTGCAGATCCGCACCGATGCGCGGCTGGTGGCTGCCACCCTGCGTGCCGGTGAAACTGCCGAGTACCGCTTCGATGCCGCACGCCGGGGCTACCTGGTGCCGGCCAAGGGGCTGGTGGAGGTCAACGGGCTGCGTGCCAAGGCGCGCGATGGCGTGGCGATCGAGCAGGAGGAGGTGCTGCGGGTGACCGCCATCGAGGACAGCGAGATCGTGCTGGTGGATGTGGCCTGAGGCCTGTCCTTGCAAGTTCGCATGTAGGTGTTCCCCTGTGGGAGCGGCCTTGCGTCGCGAAAGGGCCGCAAGGCGGCCCCGGCAATTTCGGCTGTGATGCCGAGATCCTGGGGCCGCTACGCAGCCCTTTCGCGACGCAAGGCCGCTCCCACACGATCACCACGGCCCGATAAGACCATGCTTTAACCTGTGGGAGATTACCCAACCCTTTGGGCTGCGCTGTCGCACAGATAACTGAATTTGCAAGCGATCCTCGTAC
This sequence comes from Pseudomonas sp. B8(2017), assembly GCF_002113575.1. Taxonomy (NCBI): domain Bacteria; kingdom Pseudomonadati; phylum Pseudomonadota; class Gammaproteobacteria; order Pseudomonadales; family Pseudomonadaceae; genus Pseudomonas; species Pseudomonas sp. B8(2017). The sequence goes on from NZ_NEIO01000019.1 coordinate 26,133, forward strand.
CCTGTGGGAGCGGCTTTAGCCGCGAAGAATCCAACGCGGTGCATGGCACAGACTGCGCCGGTGTTCGCGGCTAAAGCCGCTCCCACAGGGTCCCTGCTAATTCAATGAGTTATGTGCAGTTCTATGAGAATGGGCCTGCAAGCGCTAGCCTGGTACAGCCACTTCGGCGAACACCTCGGCCGAGGTGGTGACCTGGCGGAAGTGATGCTTCCACAGGTCGATGCCCAGCTTGCCCGACCTGTCGAGCGAAGAGCCTACCGTCATGTCGGTGACCAGGGTGGGCATCAGCCCCGCATCGAACAGGGCGAAACCGGCGGCCAGCACACAGGTTTCGGTCTGCAGCCCGCATACCAGCACGCGCTCCACACCCAATTTCTTGATGTAGTCGATGGCCTCGACGCTCTGCCCGTAGCCATGCTTGACGAACACCTGGTCGGCCTCGACCAGGCTGTCGTCCTCGGCCGCCGGGTGCCAGCCAAGCTGGCGCTCGAACGGCGTGACCTGTTCGTCGTGCAACTCGACCGAGGCGATGGTGGGGATATTCGCCGACAACCGGCGCAGGCCATCGACCAGCCACTCGGGCGGGCTGAAGGTGGACTGGACATCGACAATGAGCAAAACCTGGCGCATGGGCGGATTCCGGGCATGGGCAAAGGCGCGGAGTATAACGCGATCGCCTGTGGCAAAGGCCTCAATGCCACCCTGCCAGGCTGTCCCCCTGGCGGAAGAATGCCCTCAGGTGCTCGACGAAGCACGACACCTTGGCCGACAGGTTCAGGCGTTCCAGGTACACCGCATAGATATCCGCAGGCGGCGTGTGGTAATCGCCCAGCACCTCCACCAGGCGCCCGCTGCGCAGGTGGTCGGCCAGGTTCCACTCGGCCCGCAGCAGGATGCCCTGCCCGTCCAGCGCCCAGTTCAGGGCGACCTCGCCATCGTTGGTGCTGAGGCTGCCATGCACCTTCACCGACTCGCTCTGCTTGCCGCGGCTGAGCCGCCAGATACCGAACGCGGCGTCGTTCTGGCGCAACACGATGCAGTTGTGGCTGGCCAGGTCCTTTGGCGATTCGGGGGTACCGTGGGCTTCCAGGTAACCGGGCGATGCGCACAATCGGCGGCGGTTGGCCGCGATCTTGCGGGCGATCAGCCGTGAGTCGGGCAGCTCGCCAAAGCGGATGGCCACGTCGATGGCATCGTTCGGCAGGGCAATGGGGCGGTCGGTCAGGTGCAGTTGCACTTCCACCTCGGGGTAGCGCTTGGCAAACGATGACACCGCCGGCCCCACGTGGGTACGGCCAAAGCCCAGCGGCGCATTGACCCGCAGCAAGCCCTTGGGCTCGGCGCGGCTGCTGGACACCTGCCGTTCCATTTCCTCGATCTCGCCCAGTATGCGCTTGGCATTCACCAGGTAAGTCTCGCCCTCGGCGGTAAGGCTGATGCTGCGTGTGGTGCGGTTGAGCAGGCGCACGCCCAGGCGCTGTTCCAGCTGGGCCAGGCGCTTGGAGACCGCTGGCGGGGTCAGGTTCAGTTCGCGAGCAGTGCCCGCCAGGCTACCCACCCTGATCAGCTGGGTGAAGAACGCCAGCTCCGATACCGGATTCATAATTAACCTGAGGGAAACAATGAGTTGAATTTCATTGTATTACAGCATTTTTGAAAAACCATTACCTTTTGCCCTGCGTGATTAACCACAAGAAAGCTGGGCTCTTCGGCCGCCAAGGCCAGGTGTGACCTGCACCCCTCACGAGCAGCCCGGCCGCCAGATAAATCCGACTCACAACAATAATTCGGAGACGGCAATGGCCAAGCGATCGTTCGGCAAGTTGTTCGGCAAGCTCTACGTACAGGTATTGATCGGCGTAACCCTCGGGGTGCTGATCGGGGTGTTCTGGCCACAGGTTGGCGCTGACCTGAAGCCCGTCGGTGACGCCTTCATCAAACTGATCAAGATGGTCTTCGCCCCGATCATCTTCGCCACGGTGGTGCTGGGAATCGCCAAGATGGAAAACATGAAGGAACTCGGCCGCGTCGGCGTGCGCGCGCTGATCTACTTCGAAGTGCTGTCCACCTTTGCCCTGGTACTGGGGCTGGTGGTGGTCAACATCGTGCAGCCCGGCCAGGGCATGAACGTCGACCCTGCCACCCTGGATGCCAAGAGCATCTCCACCTACACCGCCGCGGCAGCCGGCAACAGCGGCGGGTTCATCGATTTCCTGCTGCATGTGATACCCGGCAGCGTGACCGATGCCTTCGCCAAGAACGAGATCCTGCCGATTCTGCTGTTCAGCACCCTGTTCGGCATCGCCCTCTCCCACCTGGGCCCGCGCGGCAAGCCGATGGTGGATGTGCTCGAAGCGTTCTCCCACGGCATGTTCTTCATCGTCGGCATGATCATGCGCGTGGCACCGCTGGCCGCCTGCGGGGCCATGGCCTTCACCGTGGGCAAGTACGGGCTGGGCTCGATCGTTTCGCTGGGCAAGCTGATGGCGACCATGTACCTGACCTGCTTCCTGTTCGTGGTGGTGGTGCTGGGCGCCATTGCCCGGCTGTGCGGCTTCAACCTGTGGAAGTTCCTCAAGTACCTCAAGGAAGAACTGTTCACGGTACTGGGTACCAGCTCATCCGAGTCGGTGGTGCCGCAACTGATGAACAAGCTGGAAAAGGTTGGCGTGTCCAAGCCTGTGGTCGGCCTGGTGATCCCCTCGGGCCTTACCTTCAACCCGGACGGCCAGTGCATCTACTACACCATGGCCGCCATCTTCATCGCCCAGGCCACCAACACACCGTTGACCTTGATGGACCAACTGATCGTGCTGGGTGTGCTGCTGCTCACCTCCAAAGGCTCTGCAGGCGTAACCGGCTCGGGCTTCATCACCCTGGCCGCGACCCTGGCGACCATGGACAACATCCCGGTGGCCGGCATGGTCCTGCTGCTGGGCGTGGACCGCTTCATGTCCGAAGCCCGGGCCATCACCAACACCATCGGCAACGCGGTCGGCACCGTGGCCATCGCCAACTGGGTGGGTGCGCTGGACAAGCAGCGCATGGCCCAGGCCCTGGACGGCCAGCTACCGACCGCCCCCGAACCCGAGGCCGCTGTGCCGCACCCTGCCCTTGCACGCCTGGAGGCCGGCACACCCGCACCCTGACCTTTCGAAAAACAGCAAAAAGAACCCGCCTTGTGATGCAGTGAGGAAATAATCATGGACAAAGAAACAGCCGTGTCATCGCTTACCGACGTGATGGCCAAGTTCACCGCCTATATCGGCAAGCGCCTGCCCCGCGACGTCAAGGAAAAGACCGCCAAGTTGCGCGCCGCCGAAACCAACCCGCTGGCCATCGCCGTGTACGACTCGATGGCCGACAACCAGGAATACGCCGACAAGCTCAACCGGCCCAGCTGCCAGGACACCGGCGTCATCCAGTACTTCGTCTCGGCGGGCGCGCGCTTCCCGCTGCTGGGTGAGATGGAAGGCATCCTCGAGAACGCCACCAGGGAAGCCACCATTCAGGGGCCGCTGCGCCACAATGCGGTGGAAACCTTCATCGAGAAGAACACCGGCACCAACACCGGCTCGAAGATCCCGTGGCTGGACTGGGAAATCATCCCCGATGCCGACTACGCCATCGTCGACGTGTACATGGCCGGCGGCGGCTGCACGCTGCCTGGCTCGGCCAAGGTACTGATGCCGGGGCAAGGCTATGAAGGGGTGACCGAGTTCGTCTTCGATGTCATTACCTCGCGCGGTGTCAACGCCTGCCCGCCACTGCTGGTGGGTGTAGGGGTATCCACCTCGGTGGAGACGGCGGCACGCCTGTCGAAGAAGGCCATCCTGCGCGAAGTGGACTCAAGCCACCCCAACGAAAGCGCGGCGATGATGGAAAAGTTGCTGGAGGAAGGCCTCAACGAAATCGGCATCGGCCCGCAGGGCCTGACCGGCAACAGCAGCGTGATGGGCGTGAACATCGAGTCTTCGGCCCGCCACCCGTCCACCATCGGTGTGGCGGTGTCCACCGGCTGCTGGGCGCACCGCCGCGGCAAGATCCGCATCAACGCCGACCTGTCCTACGACATCCTCTCGCACGAAGGGGTAGTACTGTGAAAAAGATCCTGAGCACACCTATCAGCGACGAAGACCTGGCCAACCTCAACGTGGGCGATGTGGTCTACCTCACCGGCCAACTGGTGACCTGCCGTGACGTTGCCCACCGCCGGCTCATCGAACTGGGCCGCGAGCTGCCGGTCGACTTGCGTGGCGGCGCGATTTTCCACGCAGGCCCCATCGTCAGGAAGAAGGACGATGGCAGCTTCGAGATGGTCTCCATCGGCCCGACCACCAGCATGCGCATGGAAAAGTTCGAGAAGCAGTTCATCGAGCAGACCGGCGTCAAGCTGATCGTCGGTAAAGGCGGCATGGGCCCGGAGACCACGACCGGTTGCCTGGAGAACAAGGCAGTGCATGCGGTGTTCCCGGGCGGTTGCGCGGTGCTGGCGGCGACCCAGGTGGAAGAGATCGAGCGTGCGGAATGGCAGGACCTGGGCATGCCGGAGACGCTATGGGTGAACCGCGTGCGCGAGTTCGGCCCGTTGATCATCTCCATCGACACCAAGGGCAACAACCTGTTCGAGCAGAACAAGGCCCGGTTCAACGAACGCAAGGGGGCGGTGATCGAGAGGATAAACAGCCAGGTGCGGTTCATCAAGTAACTGCGTGCGACATGGGGCCGCTTTGCGGCCCGTCGCGACACAAGGCCGCTCCTACAGGGGATCTCCTGTAGGAGCGGCCTTGTGTCGCGACGGGCTGCGCAGCAGCCCGTGCATTTCAATGCCGACAGCTTTTCCTTCGGTTCCTCAAACCGACAGGTTGAAGTCCGCTGCGGTCACTGTGGTTGCATCCGCCACTCCCACCAGGCGGATGGAGTCGGTAGCACCGATGCTGACCAGCGTGTCCGCTCCGGCATCGGTGATGGTGACGTTGGCCGCAAAGGTGGCTGCGGTGATGTTGAAGGCGGTGATATCCAGCCTGTCCTGGCCGCCGATCGCGTTACTGTCGAAGTTGATGATCAGGTCATTGCCGAAGCCCGCGGCGAACTGGAAGACATCATTGCCATCAGTGGCCATCATGGTGTCATCGCCCGCGCCGCCGTTGACCGTGTCATCGCCTGCTGCGCCGTTGAGGAAGTCGTTGCCGCTGCCACCAAGCAGCGTGTCGTTGCCTCCACCCCCGAACAGCGTGTCACTGCCTGCACCCCCGTTGAGGATGTCGTTGCCAAGACCGCCGTCCAGGCTATCGTTGCCACTACCGCCGGTAATGAAGTTGGCCTGCGTGTTACCGGTACCGCTGAAGTTACCCACCCCGGTATAGGTCAGGTTCTCGATGTTCGCACCCAGGGTGTAGCTGGTCAGCGTGGTACGCACGGTATCCGTACCGCCTCCCACGGCCTCGGTCAGCACATCCCCGGCGTTGTCCACCACGTAGGTGTCGTTGCCGAGGCCACCCACCAGGCGGTCGGCACCCGCACCACCATTGAGCAAGTCGTTGCCAGCGCCGCCGAACATGGTGTTGTCCAGCGTGTTACCACCTCCGATGAAGTTGCCCACCCCGGTATAGACCAGGCTCTCGATGTTCGCACCCAGGGTGTAGCTGGCCAGCGTGGTACGCACGGTATCCGTACCGCCTCCCACGGCCTCGGTCAGCACATCCCCGGCGTTGTCCACCACGTAGGTGTCGTTGCCGAGGCCACCCACTAGGCGGTCGGCACCCGCACCACCATTGAGCAAGTCGTTGCCAGCGCCGCCGAACATGTTGTTGTCCAGCGTGTTACCACCTCCGATGAAGTTGCCCACCCCGGTATAGACCAGGCTCTCGATGTTCGCACCCAGGGTGTAGCTGGCCAGCGTGGTACGCACGGTATCCGTACCGGCCCCCGTGGCCTCGACCACTACATCCCCGGCGTTATCCACCACGTAGGTGTCATTGCCCAGACCACCCACCAGGCGGTCGGCACCCGCAGCGCCATTGAGCAGGTCATTGCCAGCGCCGCCGGTGATGACGTTGTTCAGCGCATTACCGCCACCGATGAAGTTGCCCACTCCGGTAAAGGTCAGGTTTTCAACGTTGGCACCCAGGGTGTAGCTGGCCAGGCTGGTCTGCACCAAGTCGACACCGCCGTTAAGCGCCTCGATCACCGTGTCGCCGACGTTGTCGACCACGAAGGTGTCGTTGCCACCACCGCCGTTCATGGCATCCGCGCCAAGCCCGCCGTTGAGGATGTCGTTGCCAAGCCCGCCAAACAGTTGATCGGCACCGTCCAGGCCAGAGATCACGTCATTGCCTGCGCTCCCGATCAGGATATCGGCGCCATTGGTGCCGACCAGCGTCAAGGCTGGCACCGCAGCAGTCGCCGCCGAGGTGAGTGACTCCTGCGCGCCGAAGGCGTCGGTGTAGCGCACGATCACCTGCAGTTGCTGGCCTCCCTGGTCGAGGCCCGGGGTGAAGGTGGCCGCAGTGGCCCCAATGATGTTGGTGAAGATGCCGCCAGTTCCTTGCTGCCACTGGAAGCTGAACGCCCCCAGCCCGTCCAGGTCGGCAATACTGCCGGTAAGCGCCGTCAACGTCTGCCCCAGGGCTGGCGTGGTGTCGCTGATCAGCACGGCACCGGTAGGCGCATCGTTGACGTTGGCCACCGGGTCGAGGATGTCGGAGGCGATGCTTTCCTGCACCCCGACGTCATCCACATAGCTGACCACCACCCGCATGTTCTGCCCCACCTGTTCCTGGGTAAGGACAAAGGTGCTGCTGATGGCGCCGGCAATATTGACCCAGCCGAGCCCGCGATTGGACTGCCACTGGAAGGTGAACTGCGGGTTGCTCAGGCCGTCGGCATCGACGATGGTCGCGGTGTTGGCGGTGAGGGTCTGGTTCTGCACCAGCAGCCCGGTCACGGTCGGCCCGGCGGTCGGCGCGCTGTTCGCCGACGAATCGACGATTTCCAGCGTGCCCTTGGCGTCCTGGTACACCGCCCGTACGCGGATGTTCAGCCCCGCCACATCGTCCGTGACCCGGTAGGTGGCGCCGGTGGCCCGGGAAACTTCGCCGGCAGCGACGAAGGTGATGTCTTCATAGACACCCGAACCTGGCAGGGTCTCGACTTGCCAGTAGTACGCCACAGGGCCGCTGATGGCGCCGCTCGCATTGGTGGCGCTGACATTGTCGGCATCGTGCACCGCCACGTTGCTCACCCGCAGCAACTGGCCGCTGACCGATGTGTCGTTACGCAGGCCGGTGACAGCGTCGAGGATCGCCAGGTGGCCCGTTGGGCCGGCGTTGACCGCAGTGCCCACACCGGAGGCCTGGGCGCTGTCGGAGAACTGCAGGCGCTCGATACCGGTCAGGCGGTCGACACCATCACGCCCGTCCACCAGGTCAGTGACGATCACCGAGTTGCCATCGACCACCACGCTATAGTCGGTGGCTACCCCCGAGAACACCGCCGTGTCGTAGCTGTCGGTGCCGCTCAGGATTTCACGGACGATCACCAGCTGGCCCGGGTTGTAGGTGCCATTGAGCATCAGCGGCACCATCGGCTCCATGCTGTCGAAGCTGGCGATTTCCGGGCCGGTGCCGTCGCTGTTGGCGCGCACGCTGATGCGCACGTTCAGCCACTTGTCACCGTCGAGGATATCGTCGCCGCCACGGCCTTCGATCAGGTCGCTGCCGCTGCCGCCGAGGATGATGTTGCCACCATCGTAGAACGTTGCCCCGGCAGCCAGCAGGCCGGACAGGCCGTTGATCAGGCTGATGTTGGTCAGCACGCTGCCGTTGGCGCCGTTGGTCGGCAAGGTGGCAGAAGTTTCGCTGTCACCGCGCAGGAAGTCGCCATGGGCCGAACCCGACAGGCCTTCCATGATGTCGAAGCGCACCAGCGCAGACGCGCCCGAGCCCGGTACCGGCGGCACATCGAAGAAGCGATCGCTGAAGTCAGCAGTCACGCCCTGGGCCAGGCCCTTGAAGGTCGCCCAGTCGTAGCCGGAACCACCGATGTAGCGGTCACCGAAGCCCAGGCTGCCGACCATGATGTCGTCGCCGCCTTCACCGTTGAACTTGTCGTTCTCGTTGCCACCGATGAACACGTCGTTGCCGATGATCGGGTCGTTGCCGAGCGGGTCGAAGTTGTCGCCAGGTGCACCGTCCGAGGTGCCCTTCTCGATCCAGTCGTCACCTTCGTTGCCCATGTCCTGCTCGTTGGCTTTGCTGCCCAGGATAAAGTCGTTGCCCTGGCCGCCAATGGCTTCGGAGGCGTCCTCACCGGTGACGATGAAGTCGTTGCCGAAACCGCCGATGATCAGGTTGACGCCATTACCGCCGTGCAACACATCGTTGCCGTCGCCGCCCTGGATGTTGTCGTCACCACCCATGTCGCTGATGATGTCGTCGCCGGCACCACCACGCAGCTGGTCGTTGCCGTCGCCACCCTCGATGCGGTCGTTGCCGCCATCGCCCCAGACCGTATCGTCACCCTCGCTGGACACCAGGATGTCGTCACCCTCGGTGCCGCCCAGCACGATGTGCTCGGCACCGGCATAGCGGATGTAGTTGGTGTCCGGGCCTGCCGTCAGCGGGCTGTCGCGGAACACCACCTGCTCGCCGTTTTCGCCCAGTGGGTCGAGGTTGCCCAGGCCTTCGTTGAACTGCTTGCTCTGGTCCACTTCCAGGTAGAAGCCCGGGTCGGAGAACACCAGGCCCGGCAGGTGGGTGGCCGAGGTGTTGGCCATGATCAGCTTGGCGAACGAGTTGCTTTCCAGCTCGGCGTTCATCGACAGGCCGGCGGTGCGCTCCAGGTAGTAGAAGCGGTCGCCATCCTGCAGTTTCTCCATCTGGTTCTCGAACACGAAGTTGAAGGTGCTGCCGAGCATGCCGCCGAACGGGGTTTTCGCTTCGGCCAGGCCGCCGATCCAAAGGTCGATGGCATCGACCCCGGTCACGGTCACTGCCCTCAGGTCATCGGCGGTACCCAGCACGCCATCCCTGCCAGGCAGCGTGACGTTGGCGTAGGCTCCGGTGCTGTTGAGGAAGTCCAGGCGATCGGCCGGCGCGCCGTCGCCGCCGAACACCAGGGCCATGGCCGCCGCGCGTTTCTCCAGCAACGTGGTGGCCCCGGTGATGGTGCTATGGGTGCCGTAGGCGGCGATGAAGTTGATCAGCGACTCCGGATGCTTCAGGTGCTGCACCAGGTCGACCCAGCTGGTGTAAGGCTTGAGCTGGGTATCGCCGGTTTGCGCATAGATGTCGCGGCGCACAGCGTTCAGCGAAGGAATACCGACGTCGCGGCCACGGGCGATGTTGATCGCCGGCAGGTCCAGCGGCAGACCGAGCAGGTTGTTGCGCAGCGCCTCGGTGACGAACTCGTCGATCTCGTTACCGGCCTGGCGGGTGACCCCGCGCACGATGGCACTGGTGGCATCCTCGGGGGTGACGCCACTGGCGGCATACGCCAGCGGGTTGAGGAACGCCGCGATCAGGCCCAATTGCTGGTCGGGGTTGGCGCTGGCCGGGTCGCTGATGACGGTGAAGTCGACGTCGAAGCGGTCGACGGTCTCGGTCAGCATCGAGTGGCCGAAACGGTACACGGTGTGAGCGAACTCGGCCACGATCGACGCATCGAGGTCGACGTCATACACCTGGGTCGGGGCGAAGAACAGGTCGACCCGCGGTTGTACGGTGCGGGCGAACTCCTCGAACACCAGGTGCTGGTACTGCATCTCGGTACCGAACTTGGCGGCCTGGAACAGCCGCTCGCCATTCCACACCAGCGCGTCGATTGCGGCCTGGTCGGCCGGCAGCACGGTTATCGGGTTGAGCAGCCACTCGTTGATGAAGGCCAGGTCACCCGAATCGAGCACGGTGTCCATGGTCTGCGCCACCAGCCGGTTGTGCTCGGAGTGGAAGATCGCATGCACGGCGGTCAGGCCGATGTTCTCGTTGACCCGGCCGTCGCCGGCGATGTAGTGCGCATCGAGCAGTTCGTTGTCGTAGGCCAGGTTGGCGCCAGTCTGCGGGTTCACCGGCACGGCATTGCCCACATCGGTATCGGCATCAGGCACCAGTACGCCGTTGCTGAACACCGGCACGGCATTGTGGGCGATGTCGGCAAGGAACTGGTGACCGGTGCGCACGGCATTGGTCAGGTCGATCGGCGCCAGCGGGTTGCCTTCGACCTGCTGGTCGTCGGCCGTGCCGGCAATGCCGTCTGCCCCTTTCATGATCACCATCGGGAAACCGTTGGGCCCCTTGATGAAGTTGCCGTAGGCATCGGTCGCCAGTAGCGGCACGTTGTCGACGTCTGCGTCGGTCAGGTTGATGCCCAGTACGTCACGGGCTTGGGCCTTGACCACCTTCCAGGTCGCCATGCCACCAATTTCGGTGTCGTCGGCGGTACCGTAGCGGCCGTCGGCGCCCAGGTCCCGGTTGGTGATCAATCGGCCGGTGGCGATAGGCCCGTCGTCGGTCAGCAGATAGCCGCGCAGGAACACCTGGTGGGAAGGATGCGAGCTGTAGGTCTGGTTCTGATCCACGAACGGGGTGGTGGTATTGGTGTGCTCGTGGATGTCATCGGCGTTGCCGAGGATGCCATCCGGCCCAGGCAGGTTGGTCGCACGGGTCACCACCATGAAGTTGGTGAAACCGCCCTCCACGTACAGCGGGTCATCCGGTTGCAGCGGGATGTAAATAGTGCCGGAGCCCCCCTTGGTGACCAGGTCCAGGCCATGGTCGAAGAACTGCCCGAAGAAGGTCATCCAGGCGTTGAACGGCGCCGACAGGCCAGCATCGGCGGCGGTGTTCTCGAACAGGTACACGTCGTGGTCGTCGGCGGTGCCGAACTGGCCGTCCAGGCCCGGGCTGGCGACGATGCGCACGCCGTCCTTGAGCACGTCGTCGTTGCCCACGGCACCGAAGTTGAGCACGCCGTCCGCACCCGGGTCATACGCGGTGGCATAGGCCGCCGGGTTGTTGGAAGTCTGGTCGACGACCAGGTTGCTGATGGTGCGCGGCTGCGAGTCGAACACCGGGCCGCTGGTCTGCTCGTACGACGAGCCCGGAATGGCCGGCGAGCCAGGGCCGAAGAAGCCGGCCGGTGCACCTTCGGCCGGGTTGAACACCGGGTCGGTCACGCGCGGGAAGACGTTGTCGGCGGCACCGTACTGCGTATTGTTGATACCGTTGAGGTTCATCAGGTTGTTGTTCGAGCCATCCACCGCCCGCAGGCCCAGCGGCGCACGGATGTTGGGCAGCAGCGAGAGGATGTCTGCCCCGTTGGCATCGGCCTCGGCGATCTTGATCTGGTCGAGGATGAAGTTGAGGTCGGAACGCACCATGTGCAGCCCGGCGCCGCCAGCAGTGGCATCCGCCACCGGCGTGGCTGGCGTCGGTACCACAGGCGCGCCCGGTTGCACCACGGTAGTGGGCTGGGAGAACAGCACTTCGGTGGTGCCATGGGCGTCCTGGTAGATCGCCTTGACCCGCAGCGACAACCCGGCCAGGTCCGGCGACACCTTGAACGTGGTGCCGTCGGCACTCTGGAACGCCAGGTCGCCGGCCGGCAGCAGGATGATGTCTTCGAACACGCCACTGCCCGGGGTGGCCTCGAACTGCCAGTAGTACGACACCGAACGGTCGGCGAGCGTGCCCAGCGGGTTGCCGGCGCTGATGTTGTCGGCATCCAGCACGCCGGCCACGTTTACGGTAAGGACATCGCCCACGGTGATCGCACCGCCGTTGCCATCAGTAATGGCCGGGCTGCCGGTAGGCTGCGCATTCAGCCCCTCCACCAGCACCCGCTGGCTGTCGGCGAACTGCAGGCGCTCGATGTGCAGCAGGGTATCGACGCCATCGCGGCCATCGACGTTGTCGGTCACTGTCCAGACATCATCGGAAGTGTCGAGCGTACCTTTGGTGTTCTGCGTCACCGTGTACTCGCTCTGCACCCCCGAGAACACTGCCGTGTCGAACGCCGCGCCTCCCGTCGAGGTGCCGGGCAGGATTTCCCGCACGGCCTTGAGCTGGCCTGGGTTGTAGGTGCGGTCGAGCATGAACGGAATCATGTCGACCATGCTGTCGAAGCTGGCGATCTCAGGGCCGGTGTGGTTGACGTCTCCTGGGGCATACACGGCGATGCGCACGTTGAGCCACTTGTCACCGTCGATCAGGTCATCGCCCCCACGGCCTTCGATCAGGTCGCTGCCGTTGCCGCCGAGCATGATGTTGCCAGTGGCAAAGCCGGTGGTCGGCAACCCGGCATCGGCCAGGAACTGCTGCAGGCCACGGATCAGCGCCACGTTGGTCAGCGCACTGCCGGTGGCACCACCATGGTTGAGGATGGTCACGGCATCGACATTATCGCCCTTGAGCACATCGGCGAAGTTCGAGCCGGACACGCCCTCGACCTCGGCAAAGCGGTCGAGGATGGAAGCCGGCGAGGCGCCGACCGGGTTGAAAATACCGGTGTTCTGGTTCGGTGCGTTGCCATGGGGTTGAGCCAGGGCGGCCAGGGTCAGGTCGACGGTGACGCCAACCTGGTCATTCTTGTTGGTAATCCAGTCGAAGCCGGACATGCCGTCCATCTTGTCCTGGGCGTCGCTGCCGACAAAGATGTCATCACCGCCCTCGCCGATCATCTCGTCAAAGCCACCGCCACCGACGAAGATGTCGTTGCCGACCACTTCGTCACCCAGCAGCGGCGCAAAGTTGTCGCCGGGCGCACCGTCCTGGGTGCCCTTCTCGATCCAGTCGTCGCCCTCGTTGCCGGTCGGTGGTAGGTTGGTCTTGGCGCCGAGGATGAAGTCGTCGCCCTGCCCGCCGAAGGTGGTGCTGATGTCCTCGGTGGTGATGATGAAGTCCTGGCCGTTGCCGCCCAGGATAAGGTTGCCGGCCGCCAGCATGCTGCCGGCGACGATCACGTCGTTGCCATCGTTGCCTTCCAGGCGGTTGTCGCCGAAGGAGTCGGTGATGATGTCATCACCGGCACCGCCCAGCACCGCATCGTTGCCCGCACCGCCTTCCAGGGTGTCGTTGCCGGCGTCGCCGTAGACGGTATCGTCGCCCTCACCGGAGATGATGATGTCGTTGCCGGAGGTGCCGCCCAGCACCACGTGGTCTTCGCCGGTGTAATGCAGGAAGTTGGTGTCGGTGCCCACGGTATCGGGGTTGTCGCGAATCACCAGCGGCACCACTTCGACGCCGTTGATCATGATGCCGCCCGTCGGGTCGGCCCGGCCATCGGCCCCCAGCCCGGTGAACTGGTTGGCCTGGTTCACCTCGAGGGTGAAGGTCGGCGTGAGGAACACGGTGTTGGACAGGTGGGTGACATCGGAGTTGAGCATGATCAGCTTGGCGAAGGAGTTGTTCTCCAGCTCGGTGCCAAAGTTCATGCCCGCGGTGCGCGACAGGTAGTAGAACCGGTCGCCGTTCTGCAGCGCTTCCAGCTGGGTCTCGAAGACGAAGTTGAAACTGGAGCCGAGCATGCCGCCGAATGGCATTTTCTGCTCGGCCAGGCCGCCGACCCAGAAGTCGATGTCATCGACGCCGGTCACGGTCACTCCGGTGATGTCATCGGCGGTGCCGGGGATGCCGTCCGCGCCGACCAGTGTCACGTTGGCGTAGGCGCCGGTGCCGTTGAGGAAGTCCAGGCGGTCCGCTGGCGCGCCGTCACCGCCAAGCACCAGCGCCACGGCGGCGGCGCGCTTGGCCGCTTCGGTGTCCGCCCCGGTGATGGTGGCGTGGGTACCGTAGGCGGCGATGAAGTTGATCAGCGATGCCGGGTGCTTGAGATGGTCGGCAAAGTCGGCCCAGCTGATGTAAGGCTTGAGCTGGCTGTCGCCGGTCATGGCATAGAAATCGCGCCGCGCCTCGTTGAGGGTGGGGATGCCGGTGTCACGGCCACGGGCAATGTTCAGCGCGGGCAGGTCCAGCGGCAGGCCAAGCAGGTTGTTGCGCAGCGCCTCGGTGACGAACTCGTCGATTTCGTTGCCCAGCTGACGGGTGACGCCACGGATGATCGCGCCGGCCGCTTCGTCGGCGGTAGCGCCACTGCCGGCGAAGGCCAGCGGGTTGAGGAAGGCAGCGATCAGGCCGAGCTGCGGGTCGCCGTTCACCGGGGCGAACGCCGGGTCGAAGCGGTCGACGGTCTCTGTCAGCATCGAGTGACCGAAGCGGTACACCACATGGGCGAACTCGGCGAGGATGGCCGGGTCGATCGAGGTGTCGTAGCCGTTGGGGGCCAGGAACTCGTCGATCTGCGGCTGGATGGTACGGGCGAACTCTTCGAACACCAGGTGCTGGTACTGCATCTCGGTGCCGAACTTGGCCGCCTGGAACAGCCGCTCGCCGTCCCATACCAGCGCAGCGATTTCGGCGGGCGTGGTGGGGATGGCAGCGACATCATCGATCAGCCACTGGTTGAGGAACGCCACGTCGCCGGAAGCCAGCAGGGTGTCCTTGGTCTGCTGCACCAGGCGGTTGTGCTCGGAGTGGAACACATGGTGCACGGCAGTCAGGCCGATGTTCTCGTTCACCCGGCCGTCGCCGGCGATGTAGTGGGCGTCGAGCAGTTCGTTGTCGTAGGTCAGGTTGTTGCCACCCGGCCCCACCGGCTGTGCGTTGCCGACGGCAGTATCGGCGTCGGCCTGCAGCACACCGTTCACGATCACCGGCGCGGCGTTGTGGGCGATGTCGTCGAGGAAGCCATGCCCGGTGCTCACGGCATTGGCCAGGCTGATCGGCGCGTCGCGGTTGCCTTCGACCAGCGTGGTGACGTCGTCGGCGGTACCGGCGATGCCGTCGGCGCCATTGCTAACGCGCATCACCACCTGCGGCATGCCGTTGGGCCCGCGCACGAAGTTGCCGTAGGGGTCGGTGGCCAGCAGCGGCACGCTGTGCACGTCGGCGTCGGTCAGGTTGATGCCCAGCAGGTCGCGTGCCTGGGCCTTGACCACCGCCCAGGTGGCCATGCCACCGCTTTCGCCGTTGCCATCGTCGGCGGTGCCGAAGCGGCCATCGGCGCCCAGGTCACGGTTGGTGATCAGCCGCCCGGTGGCTACCGGGTCGCCTGCGGCATTGAGCGTGTATTCACGCAGGAACACCTGGTGCGAGGGGTGCGAGCTGTAGGTCTGGCTCTGGTCGACGAACGGCGAGGTGGTGTTGGTCTGGCCATCGTCGGCGGTACCCACAACACCATCGGCGCCTGCGGTACGCACAGCCCGTGGCAGCACCATGAAGTTGGTCGGGCTGCCTTCGACGAACAGCGGGTCGTCCGGCTGCAGCGGGATGAACACGAAGTCGGTGCTGCTCTTGGTGACCAGGTCCAGACCGTGGTCGAAGAACTGGCCGAAGAAGGTCATCCAGGCGTTGAAGCCGGCGGTCAGGCCGACGTCGGGCGACACGTTGGGGATGAAGAACACTTCGGTGTCGTCAGCGGTGCCGAACACCCCGTCGATGCCGGGGCTGATCACCGGAGCGGCACCACCATTGGCCTCGACCGCGGCCGGGTTGTTCGCCGTCTGGTCGACGATCAGGTTGCTGATGGTGCGTGGTTGCGAATCGGTGACCGTGCCGGTGCCGGCATAGTCGCCGCTGAAGGAGGGGCTGAGCAGGCGCAGGAACGAGTTGTCGGCGGCACCGAACTCGCTCTGCCCGGTTACCAGGTTGTTGTAGCTGCCGTCCACGGTGCGCAGGCCGAACGGTACCTGGCTGTTGGGCAGCAGGTCGGTCAGGCTCGCGCCATCGGCGTGGGCTTCGGCGATGAAAATCTGTTGAAGGATGAACTCCAGGTCCGACTTGCTGAAATCTGCCATTTCAATTGCCCTCGATCTGTCCGGAGATGACACAGGGCAACAGGGTCCTTCCCGCGCCCAGTCAGTGTTGACGTGCGCAGATACTGGTTCGGTGGTCCAGGTTCAGTGGGCACAACACTCTTGTGCTGGCCCCCACTGGCCTCATCATTCGCAAGCCGGCACCCACCATCCGGGGGGCCTTGTTAAGCATGCGATACAGCTGTAACGCACATGCATCGACCCCAGCTCGCACAGGGCCCGAATACATCAGACTAAAGTCGCAGGCGAAAAGGTTGTCAATATCCCGTCGAAAAAATCATCTGGCGATGATAATGCGATGCAAATAGCTGTTTTTTTTGGCACTTATGAAAAGTTCAAAGACTTCATAGAGCGAAACGATATTACCGGCTATGTCGCTGCAACCTACGCTCCAGCATGTGGGAGCAGCGCAGCGTTTTGGAGCATCCGCCATTAGAGCGATCCGCCTGCGAGCCAACCAGAAGCCACGATTACCGCTGCACGGGGCGCCGCAAGGGCTTCCCGATTTGTGATAAAGGGAGGCCCCGATGCACAAGCCACCACGCACTCGTTCCGAGCTGGCCGACGTGCTGTTCCGCCTGCGCCGCAGCTTTTTTGCCCTGGCCGCCTTCAGCGGCGTCATAAACGTCATGATGTTGACGCCAGCAATTTATATGTTGCAGGTGTACGACCGCGCCCTGGTCAGCCGCAACGTCACCACCCTGACCATGCTCACCCTGCTGGTGATCGGCTTGTTCATGCTGATGTCGGCCCTGGAGATGGTCCGTACCCGCGTACTGATCCGGGTCGGCAACTTCCTCGACATGGACCTCAACCGACGCATCTTCAGCGCTGCCTTCGAACGCAACCTGAGCCGCGCCGGCGGCAACCCGGCCCAGGCCCTGCAGGACCTTGCGCAGGTGCGCCAGTTTCTGACCGGCAACGGCCTGTTCGCCTTCTTCGATGCCCCCTGGACGCCGATCTACCTGCTGGTCTGCTACCTGATCCACCCACTGCTGGGGCTGGTGACGCTGATCGGTTCGCTGATCCTGGTGGGCCTGGCCTACCTCACCGAGAAGGCCACGCAAAAACCCTTGGCCGAGGCCAACCAGGCGGCCATGTCGTCGGCCAGCTATGCCAACAACAACCTGCGCAACGCCGAAGTGATCGAAGCCATGGGCATGCTGCCGGAGATAGGCAAGCGCTGGTACCAGGGGCACTTGCGCATCCTGCAGATGCAGACCCTGGCCTCCGACCGCGCCGCAATGATCAGCAGCACCGGGCGCTTCGTGCGCATCACCTTGCAGTCAGTGATCCTCGGTGCCGGCGCGCTGCTGGCGATCGAAGGCAAGATCACCCCCGGCATGATGATCGCCTGCTCGATCCTTACCGGCCGCGCCCTGGCCCCGGTTGAACAGGCGATCGCCGCGTGGAAGCAACTGCTGGGCTGCCGTTCCGCCTGGGGCCGGCTCAACGACCTGCTGCACGACTACCCGCAGCGGCCACCGAGCATGTCGCTGCAGCGGCCAATGGGCATGCTGGCCGTGGAAAACGTGATCGCCGGCGCCCCCGGCACCAACAACAACATCGTGCGCGGGGTCAGCTTCAGCCTGGTCCCGGGTGAAAGCCTGGGCATCATCGGCCCTTCGGCCTCGGGCAAATCCACCCTCGCCCGCCTGCTGGTAGGCGTGTGGCCGACCCAGGCCGGCAAGGTGCGCCTGGACGGCGCCGACATCTTCACCTGGAACAAGGCCGAACTTGGCCCGTGGCTCGGCTATCTGCCGCAGGACGTGGAGTTGTTCGAGGGCACCATCGCCGAGAACATCGCACGCTTCACCGAAGTGGACAGCGAAGCGGTGATCCGCGCTGCCCGCAGCAGTGGCGTGCACGACATGATCCTGCGCTTCCCGCAGGGCTACGACACCCGCCTGGCAGCCGACGGCAGCCCGCTGTCCGGTGGCCAGAAGCAACGCATCGCCCTGGCCCGTGCGCTGTATGGCGAGCCGAACCTGGTGGTGCTGGACGAGCCCAACGCCAACCTCGATGACGTTGGCGAAAAGGCCTTGGTCGATGCGCTGGCCGAACTCAAGGCGCGCGGGGCCACGGTAATCCTGATTTCCCACCGGCCTAATGTGCTGTGCGCGGTCGACAAGGTGCTGATGCTGCGTGACGGTGCCGTGCACATGCTCGGCAGCCGCGACGAAGTGTTCGCTGCGCTGCGCAAGGCCAGCGTGATCCCGGCGGCGACCGCAGCGCCGCTGGCCTCGGTAAAAGCACGGGAGTGATCGATCATGCAGATGACCCAACACACCGAATTGATTCCCGCCGAGGCCCGCAACGGTATCGACCTGGACATGGGCCGGCCGGCACGCTGGGGCGTATGGATGGTCATCGCCGGCTTTGGCGGCTTCCTGCTGTGGTCGTGCCTGGCGCCACTGGATGCCGGGGTGGTCGCCACCGGCACGGTCAAGGTCACCAGCAACCGCAAGGCGGTGCAGCACCTGACCGGCGGCACGGTCGAGGCGATCCTGGTGCGTGAAGGCGACATGGTGAAGAAAGGCCAGGAGGTGGTACGCCTGGACGCCCTGCGTGCGGTGGCCGAACAGGGCGCGGTCAGTGCCCAGTACATCGTCAGCAAGACCGTGGAAAACCGCCTGGAAGCCGAGCGCGATGGCCGCGACAAGGTCACCTTCGACCCTGCCCTGCTCAAGCACTACGGCAACGACCCGCGCCTGCTGGCAGCCATGGACCTGCAACAGCGCCTGCTGGACACCCGCCGCGCCGGCCTTGCTGGTGAACTGAGCATCCTCGAGGAAAACCTGGCCGCCACGGCGGTGCAGCTCAAGGGCCTGCAGCAGGTGTACGGCGCCCGCGCCTCGCAGATCGGCTTCCTCAACCAGGAACTGCAAGGCACACGCGTGCTGGCCGCCGAAGGCTATGTGCCACGCAATCGCCTGCTGGAGCTGGAGCGCAACAATGCCGACCTGTCCGCCGGCCAGGCCGAAAACCTCAACAACATTGCCCGGGCGCGCAGCCAGGCCACCGAGATCAAGCTGCGCATCCTGCAACGCCAGCACGACTACCTCAAGGAAGTGGAATCGCAACTGACCGATACCGCCAAGGAGAACACCACCCTGGCCGATCGCCTGCGCGCGCTGGACTACGAAGTGACCCACACGGTGATCCGCTCGCCGATCGACGGCATGGTCCAGGCACTGAGCATCGCCACGGTCGGCGGCATCATCCAGCCTGGGGCCAAGATCATGGAGGTGGTGCCGCTCGACCAGCCGTTGCAGGTCGACGCAATGATCCCGGTGCAGGCCATCGACAAGATGGTGCCGGGCCTGGACGTGGACCTCGCCTTCCCGGCCTTCAACCATGCGAAGACACCGAACATCCCCGGGCGGGTCATGACCATTTCCGCCGACCGCCTGATGGACGAAGAAAGCAAGCAGCCGTACTACCTGGCCCAAGTGGAAGTGACGCAAGGCGGCATGGGCCTGCTGGGCAGCAACCACATCCGCCCCGGCATGCCGGCCACCGTCACCATCAAGACCGGCGAGCGCAACCTGCTCAGCTACCTGCTCAAGCCGATGCTCGAACGCGTGGACGCCTCGTTCAAGGAGCAATGACATGAATCGCCCGTGCCTGATGTTGTGCCTGTTGGGGTTGTCCGTACAGGCCAGTGCCATGGACCTGAAGCAAGCCTGGGACCTGCTGCAGTACCAGGGCCCGATCTACCGCGCCGCGGTGCACGAGAAAGAAGCCGGCAGTGAGAACCGCGCCATCGGCGAGGCCGGCCTGCTGCCGCAGATCAACGCTGCGGGCTACTTCAACAAGGTCAATGGCAGCCAGCGGCAGAATGGCCGGGACAGCGACCTGGACTATGACTCCAAGGGTGCCAACGTGCGGTTGCGCCAACCGCTGTTCAACAAGCAGAAGATGGCCGAGTACCGCCAGGGCCAGCAACGTGCCGACTACAGCGTGGCGGTGTTCGATGCCAAGACCCAGGACGCTGCGGTGCGCCTGGCCGACGCCTACTTCGACGTGCTGCTGGCCAGCGAAACCATCACCCTGGCCAAAGCCAAGCTGAATGCCTTCGAAGAGCAGCTGGCGTCGGCGAAGCGGCGCATGGAGCTGGGTGCCGGCACCATCACCGATATCGACGAGTCTGTAGCCCGTCGCGACCTGGCCGAGGCCGACCTGATCGAGGCCCAGGACAACCTGGTCAACGCCCGCCGCAAGCTGGAGGAATACATCGGTGAAACGCCGGAGTCGCTGACCACCTTGCAGCCGGGCTTCAGCACCCCGCCGCTGATGCCGGGCAACCTGCAGGACTGGCTGGTCAAGGCCCAGGCCGACAGCCCATTGATTCATGCGCGCCGGCACAACTACGAGCTGGCCGAAGAAGAAGTGAAACGCGCCCGCGCCGGGCACTGGCCGACCCTGGATTTCGTGGCGGGCTATACCGCCGGCAGCAGCCAGTCGATTTCCGAACTGAACCAGCGCAACCACTACAGCTCGATCGGGCTGGAGCTGAACATTCCGTTGTACAGCGGCGGCAGCACCAGCGCCCTCACCCGCCAGGCCAGCGCCAACAGTTCCAAGGCCCTGGATGAACTGGACGCCACGCGCGAGGAAGTGATTTCCGGCACCACCCGCGAGTACCGCGGCGTGCAGAGTGGCGCCTTGCGCATTCAGGCGCTGGAAAAGGCCGTGGCGTCCAACGAACGCTCGCTGCTTTCGGCCCGCAAGGGTTTCAGGGAAGGCGGCACCAGTACCAACTCGGATGTGCTCAATGCCGAGGAGTTGCTGTTTGACGCCCGGCATGACCTGTTCGAGGCGAAGCTGAACTACCTGATGTCGCGGCTGCGCCTGGCATCGTCGGTGGGCAGCCTGGGGGATGACGATATCCAGCAGATCAACGATTACCTCGGGCCGGAACTGGTGGTGAGCAACTGACTATCGGGCAGCCCTGTGGGAGCGGGCATGCCCGCGAAGCAGGCGACGCGGTGGATGGCACCGGCTGCGCCGGTGTTCGCGGGCATGCCCGCTCCCACAGGGTATGCGGTGCCTACCGCATTCTGTTCCATTTCAGGCTATGATCGGTCACCCCGCCGCGGACACCCTGCCCCATGCCCGTAGACCTGCAAGCGTTATACCCCAGGCTGATCCACCTGATGCTGGACACGGTGTTCGTGGTCGACCGGGACAACCAGATCGTTTTCGTCAGCGATGCCTGCGAGGCGCTGCTGGGCTACCGGGCCTGCGAACTGATCGGCACCCCGATCACCGACTACATGCACCCTGACGACCTGGCGATCACCCGCGCATCGATCGTCCGGGTGATGAACGGCCAATCCCACTACGACTTCCGCAACCGCTACATCCGCAAGGATGGCGGTATCGTGCATATCCTGTGGGCCGCCTGCTGGTCCGATGAGGCCGATGCCCGCATCGGTGTGGCGCGGGATGTCACCGCCCAACGCCAGGCCGAGGAGGAACTGCGCTTCCTGGCCCACCATGACCCACTCACCCGCCTGGCCAACCGGGCCATGTTCAATGAGCGGCTGGACACAGCCCTTGCCGCGGCCCGGCACCACAACCACCCGCTGGCGTTGCTGTTCATCGATATCAATGACTTCAAGGATATCAACGACAACCATGGCCACAGCGTGGGTGACCGGGTGCTGTGCACCCTGGCCCGGCGCCTGGAAGGCTGCGTAGGTGCGACCGATACAGTGGCGCGGATGGGAGGTGACGAGTTCACCGTGCTGCTGACCGACTACGTGTCGCCAGAGGCCATCGCCGAGCAGGTGGCACGCATCCTGGCCACCATGGCCGAGCCACTCGGCGCCGAGTTTGCGGGCATCGATGCGCCATCCTGCAGCATTGGCGTGGCCCGTTTCCCCGAGGACGGCAACGATGCCGACATGCTGCTGCGCCATGCTGATGGCGATATGTACCGGATCAAGCGACAGCGCGCTGCGGCCGGCTGAGCGCTCTGGTGGCCGCCAGCGGAAACGAGCACGACGGAGATGACCATGCGCAACCCTGAAGACGCCTTGCTCGACAGCTGGCAGCACAACGCCCAGGCCTGGATCGATGCGGTGCGCAGCGGCAGTATCGAGAGCCGCCGACAGGTCACCGACCAGGCCATCCTGCTGGCCATTCTTGGCCGCCAGCCCGAACGGGTGCTCGACCTGGGCTGTGGTGAAGGCTGGCTGCTGCGCGCGCTGGGCGACCGGGGTATCGAGGCGGTAGGTGTGGATGGAGACCGGGCGCTGGTGGATGCTGCCCGTGCTGCAGGCTCCGCCGAGGTGCACCTGGCCAGCTATGCACAGCTGGCCGCCGGGCAGGCCTATGTTGGCAAGGACTATGACCTGATCTGTGCCAACTTCGCCCTGTTGCAGCAGGACATTATCCCGTTGCTGGCGGCGATGAATGCGTTGCTGGCGCCCGGCGGTGCGCTGGTGATCCAGACCCTGCACCCGTGGAGCGTGGCGGATGGAGATTACCAGGATGGCTGGCGGGAGGAGGCGTTTGCCGGGTTCGCCGGGGATTGGCAGGTGATGCCGTGGTACTTCCGTACCCTGGCCAGCTGGTTGAACGCGCTGGACATGGCGGGGTTGCGGCTGGTCAGCCTGCAGGAGCCACAGCACCCGCAGAGTGCGCTGCCGCAGTCGCTGCTGTTGGTGGCCGAGGGGCGCTGAACCGCAGTGGCTTTACCGGCCTCATCGCCGGCAAGCCAGCTCCCACAGGTACTGCACTGGCCTATCGGGCCGTGGTGATCCTGTGGGAGCTGGCTTGCCGGCGATGAGGCCGGTACAGGCAGCAACTACAGGACTGGCTTGCGCGCCGCCCCGCTGCGGGCCTTGGCCATGGCTGCCAGGCGCACCGCGACGTTGGCCGCACCGTAACCGGCGTACCCTCCCTTGCGCTGGATGATCTCGAAGAAGAAACGCTCTTCGAACGGCTCGGTGTACACGTGGAACAGCTCGCCGCCCTGGGCATCGCGGTCGTACAGCACGTTGTAGTAGGCCAGTTCGCTGAGGAACTCGTCGTCGAAATCGAAACGCGCCGCCAGGTCGTCGTAGTAGTTCAGCGGGATCTCCAGCAACGGTACCCCAGCCAGTTTGGCCCGCGCCACTTCGCGGAAGATGTCGTCGCAATCGAAGGCGATGTGGTGCACGCCCGAACCGCGGTAGCTGGACAGCGCATGGGCGATGGCGGTGTTGCGGTTTTCCGAGATGTTCAGCGGCAGGCGCAGGGTGCCGCACTGGCTACGCAGGGCGCGGCTCTTGACCAGGCCATAAGGGTCCGGCAGCACCACTTCGTCGTCGGCAGCGAAATCGAACAGGCTCTTGTAGAACAGCACCCAGCTGTCCAGCGACTCGGCCGGCAGGGCCAGGGCCATGTGGTCGATACGGCGCAGGCCGCCGGTGGCCGTGGCGTTCTTGTCCAGGCTGAAGTCGGTGTCGTACAGGGTCTGGCCGGCAGTGCCCTGCTCCACCAGGTACAGCAGGCTGCCATCTGGCGCACGTACCGCCGGCACTTCGCACTCGTTGGGCCCGACCAGGCCACGGAACGGCTGGCCACGGAAGGCGGTGGCGCGCTTCAGGGCGGCTTGCTGGTCCTTGACCCGCAGCGCGGTGGCGCACAGCGACGGCCCGTGGGCCTCGAAGAAGTTGTGGCCGAAGGAATAGGGTTCGGCGTTCAGCACAATGTTGATATCGCCCTGGCGCAGCAGCTGCACCTCTTTGCTGCGGTGCTTGCCTGCATCGGCAAAGCCCAGGCGCTTCAGCCAGCTGCCCAGGCGCGCGCCAACGGCTTCGTCGACTGCGAATTCGAGGAACTCCACGCCGTCATAGGCACTGGCCGCCGGCGGGGTGAACAGCACACCGGGCTCGATCGGGGTACCTTCCTGCTCCAGGCGCAGGCGGGTGTGCTCTTCGAGGTACAGCAGCGAACGCAGGCCGTCGGCGGCGTTCTGCCGGGGCGGTGCGGCGCGGAAGCCGTCGTTGAAAATTTCCAGCGACAGCGGCCCGCGGTAGCCGGTGGCAAGGATTGGCGCCAGGAAACCGGCCATGTCCATCTCGCCCTGCCCCGGGAAGCAGCGGAAGTGGCGGCTCCACTCCAGCACATCCATGGCCAGGATCGGCGCGTCGGCCATTTGCACGAAGAAGATCTTGTCGCCGGGGATGTCGCGGATCGCGCTCGGGTCGCCCTTGAGCGACAAGGTGTGGAAGCTGTCGAGAATCACCCCGAGGGCCGGGTGGTCGGCCTGGCGCACCAGGTTCCAGACTTGCTGGTAGGTGTTGACGTGGCGGCCCCAGGCCAAGGCTTCGTAGCCAATGCGCAGGCCGCGTTTGCCAGCGTGCTCGGCCAGCAGGCGCAGGTCGTCGACCAGCAATTGCTCTTCGCCCAGGGCATCGGCCTGGACGTTGCTGCACACCAGCACCAAGTCGGTACCCAGTTCCTGCATCAGGTCGAACTTGCGCTCGGCGCGGTCGAGGTTTTTCTGCAGGCGGTCGCGGCGGCAGCCCTCGAAGTCGCGGAACGGCTGAAACAGGGTGATGGCAATACCCAGGTCGGCGCACATCTGCCGAACCTGGCGCGGGCTGCCGGCGTAATAGAGCAGGTCGTTTTCGAAGATCTCGACGCCGTCAAAACCGGCGGCGGCGATGGCTTCGAGCTTTTCCGGCAGGGTGCCGCTCAAGGACACGGTAGCGATCGAACGCTGCATGGCGGGAGTTCCTTGTTGTTAGAGGGTTGAGGCCAGGGCTGCCTGTACCGGCCCAATCGCCGGCAAGCCAGCTCCCACAGAATTGGCGCATACCTTGTGGGAGCTGGCTTGCCGGCGATTGGGCCGGGCCTGGAAAATCAGTGCCACAGTTCCTGGCACGATCGATTATTCGCAGGTAAAGTCGTCGCTTCAATCTCTTTGTACGGAATGGTTAGTTTTGCGTTCGATTATCGCACAAAACCGGTTTTAGCGAATTGCCAGCCCACTGGCCCGTGGTCAACATGAACCACAGACGCAGGCACACCGACCCTCGCCTCCTGCCTTGGCGAATCTCCGGCGGAACCTGTGCAAACAACAATAACAACGGAGACAACGATGGCTCACTCCAGCTCTCAAGCCAAGAAAGCGACCGCCAGTGGATGGATAGGCTCGGCACTCGAGTACTACGACTTCTTCATTTACGCCCAGGCCGCTGCGCTGATTTTCCCGCAGATCTTCTTCCCCAACACCGACCCGAAAATGGCCATCATTGCCTCGCTGGCCACTTACGGCGTGGGTTACCTGGCGCGCCCGGTCGGCGCCTTCGTGCTGGGCCACTGGGGTGACACCCGCGGCCGCAAGAACGTACTGCTGCTGTGCATGTTCCTGATGGGCCTGTCGACGATGGCCGTGGGCCTGCTGCCCACCTACCACGACATCGGCCTGCTCGCCCCGGCCTTGCTGGTAGTGCTGCGCCTGATCCAGGGCTTTGCCGTGGCCGGGGAAATCTCCGGTGCCAGTTCGATGATCATGGAGCACGCACCGTTCGGTCGACGGGGCTACTACGCCAGCTTCACCCTGCAAGGCGTGCAGGCTGGCCAGGTGCTGGCGGCGGCAGTGTTCCTGCCACTGGCCTACTTCATGCCCAGCGAAGCCTTCAACGACTGGGGCTGGCGCATTCCATTCCTGATGAGCGCCATCGTGCTGATCGCCGGCTTCATCATTCGCAAGGAAGTGCACGAAACCCCGGCGTTCGTGAAGGAAGAGAAGCAGGACAAAGTCGCCAAGTCGCCGATCAGCGAGGCCTTCCGCCACAGCTGGAAGCACATGGTGCTGGTGATGTTCATGGCCCTGATGAACGTGATCCCGGTGGTCGCCACCATCTTCGGTGCGGCCTACGCGGTGCAGCCGGCCTATGGCATCGGCTTCGACAAGAGCGTGTACCTGTGGATTCCGGTAGTCGGCAACATCGTCGCGGTGCTGGTGATTCCGTTTGTCGGCAACCTTTCCGACAAGATCGGCCGTCGCCCGACCATGATCGCCGGTTGCCTGGGCTCGGGCCTGCTGGCTTTCGTCTACCTGTATGCGATCAGCATCCAGAACGTACCGCTGGCGTTCGCCTCTTCCATCGTCATGTGGGGCATGGTGTACCAGGGTTACAACGCGGTGTTCCCAAGCTTCTACCCAGAGCTGTTCCACACCCGC
This sequence comes from Pseudomonas sp. B8(2017), assembly GCF_002113575.1. Lineage (NCBI taxonomy): Bacteria > Pseudomonadati > Pseudomonadota > Gammaproteobacteria > Pseudomonadales > Pseudomonadaceae > Pseudomonas > Pseudomonas sp. B8(2017). The sequence goes on from NZ_NEIO01000019.1 coordinate 52,190, forward strand.
TACCGTGTTTCGGCCATGGCCATCGCGCAGAACATCGGCACCATGCTGACCGCCATGCTGCCGGCACTGTTCGCCCTGGTTGCCCCGCCTGGTTCGGACAACATCCCGCTGGTGGTCGGTGGCCTGGCGTTCTTCATCACCTGCGTGTGTGCCCTGGCAGCGTACATCGCCCCGGAAACCCATCGCCTGGCAATGGAAGACCTTGGCAACCCCGATGCCAAACCGATGGACAAGACCGCGTATGAGGCTAGCCGTAAAGGGAGCTTTCAGGCAGTGAGCCACTGACAGATTGCAGGGGGCTGCTCTGCAGCCCATTCGCGGGCATGCCCGCTCCCACCTTGACCGCATAGGCTCCAGGTCTTGTGCGGTCCCTGTGGGAGCCCTTTCGCCGGCAAGCCAGCTCCTACCTTGACCGCACAGGCTTCAAGTCTTGTGCGGTCCCTGTGGGTGCCCTTCGCCGGCAAGCCAGCTCCTACCTTGACCGCACAGGCTTCAAGTCTTGTGCGGTCCCTGTGGGAGCCCTTTAGCCGGCAAGCCAGCTCCCACCTTGACCGCACAGGCTTCAGGCCTTGTGCGGTCCCTGTGGGAGCTGGCTTGCCGGCGAATGGGCCGCAACGCGGCCCCGGCAGCTTCAGCCCTTGACCACTTCCTGCAGGCGCGCCCAGAGCTGTTCGACATGCTCCCGCTCGGTCGGCAATGCGCCAATCGACACCCGCACCATCCACCGTCCATCCAGCGTCGCCGGCGTCACATAGGCATCCCCGGACGCGTTCAGCCGTTCGGCCCAGCCCTTGGTATGCGCATCCAGCGCCTCCCCTTCCAGCCCCGCCGGCCGATGGCGAATGCACAACGTCTGCAACTGCACCGGCGCCAGCACCTCCCACTCCGCCGCCGCGCCGATTTGCCCGGCCAGCCACTGGGCATTGTCCAGGTCACGCCGCAGCCGTGCCTGCAACGCCTCGACCCCCTCGCTGCGCAGCATGAACCAAAGCTTCAACGCGCGGAACCGGCGGCCCAGCGGGATACCCCAGTCACGCAGGTTCTTCACCTCGCCATCCACCGCCGACTGCAGGTAGCTGGGGTTGGTGCTCATCACCCGGATCAGGTGCTGCGGGTCGCGCACGTAGTAGATCGAGCAATCGAAGGCCACGCCCAGCCACTTGTGCGCGTTGACCACCAGCGAATCGGCCAGCTCGATGCCGTCCCACATCCAGCGGCATTCCGGCAGGATCATCGCCGAGCCGGCCATGGCCGAGTCCACGTGCAGCCACAGGCCATGGGCCTGGGCGATCTCGCCGATCGGCCGCAGCGGGTCGAGGGCCGTGGTGGCGGTGGTGCCGGTGGTCGCGACTACGGCGCAGGGCTGGTTGCCGGCGGCCAGGTCCTGCTCGATCGCCGCCTGCAGTGCTTCCGGGCGCAGGGCATGGCGTTCGTCGGTCGGGATCAGGCGGATGTTGTCGCGACCGAAACCTGCCAGCAATGCGGCCTTGTCCACCGAGCTGTGGGCATGGGCGCTGACATAGACGATCAGCGGCCTGGCCTGGGCTTGCAGGCCGCCGCGTACCAGTGCGTAGTCGCTGGCGCGTTCCCGCGCGCAGATCAGCGCCACCAGGGTGCTGGTGGATGCGGTGTCCTGGATCACCCCGCTCCATTGGCCAGACAGGCCGAGCAACTGACGCAGCCAGTCGAGGGTGGTTTCCTCCAGCTCGCTCAGGGCCGGGCTGGACTGCCACGAAAGGCCCAGCACGCCCAGGCCAGTGCTGAGGAAGTCACCGAGGACCGACGACAGGGTGCCATTGGAGGGGAAGTAGCCGTAGAAGTCCGGGTGCTGCCAATGGGACAGGCCGGGCATGACCAACTGGTTGACGTCGTCGAGGATCGCAGCGAAAGGTTCGCCTTGCAGGGGGGCCTGAGCGGGCAAGGCGGCCTTGAGATAGCCGGGCTCGACCTGGGCCATGACCGGGCGCTCGCCGACGGACTGGCGGTAGTCGGCGATCAGGTCGATCAGTTGGTGGCCGTACTGGCGGAATTGTTCGGGGGTCACCTGGGGTCTCCTGTGGGTTTTTCGCTGCCTGTGCTGGCCTCTTCGCGGGCACGCCCGCTCCCACAGGTATTGCACCAGGCTTGAGAGCGATGCAGTACCTGTGGGAGCGGGCGTGCCCGCGAAGAGGCCGCTACAGGCAACACAATGCCCCAGTCTAGGCACCTGACCCGAAGTAAATAACCCCGCCTCGCGCATACCTGCTATGGCAAACCCGCATGCCCGCCCTGCACACCGAACTGCGACTGGCGCCACAACTCGAACACCCGGTTGCGCAACCAGCGGTGTTCGGCCGAGGCCTGCAGGCGCTGGTGCCACACCACCCAGTAGCGCTGGCTGTGGTCGATGAAGCCCAGCGGCCGCCAGGCCAGGTCATGCAGGCGGCACAGCTGCCGGGCGATGTGCTCGGGCACGGTGGCCAGCGCCTGGCTGTTGGCGATCACCTGCACGGTGGCAGAGAAGAACGGCACTTCCAGGCTGACCCGCCGTTGCAGGCCCTGGGCGCGCAAGTGGCGGTCGATGAAGCTGTCCTTGTCACCTCCACCGGAAATACGCACATGCTTGTGCGCCAGGTAGTCGGCCTGGCTGAGCGCGCCACGGGCGGCCAGCGGGTGGTCGTGGCGCATCAGGCACACCGCGCGGTCCTCGCCCAACAGGCGCCCGTGCAGGTTGGGTGGCGACTCGTCGAACAAGGTGGTGGCCAGGTCGATCTCGCCGCTGGCCAGCAAGGCGTACTGGCCGGCCTGCCAGGTACGGTACTCCAGCGAAACACCCGGCGCTTCGCGCTCCAGCGCCGCCACCAGCAGCGGCAGCATGTGCTCGGCCACATAGTCTGATGCAGCCAGGCAGAAACGCCGCTCGCAGCGCGCCGGGTCGAACACCGCGGGCTGGCGCAGGGCGTGCAGCTCTTCGAGAACCTGGCGCAGGGGTTCGACCAGGGCTTCGGCGTGTTCGCTGAGCACGTAACCGCGGCCCTGGCGTACCAGCAAGGGGTCGTCGAAGGCTTCGCGCAGGTGGGCCAACTGGCGGCTGAGGGCGGACTGGCTGACGCCCAGGCGCTCGGCGGCGTGGCTGAGGTTCTTCAGCTGCAGCAGGTGGTCGAGGGTGCGCAGGTGGGCGAGGCTGAGGGAGGCGAAAGCGGGGTTCATACAGGCTCCCTTCCAGAGGATCGACCGGCCCAATCGCCGGCAAGCCAGCTCCCACAGGGTCACCACAACCATCGGGGCTTGTGCTGTACCTGTGGGAGCTGGCTTGCCGGCGATTGGGCCGCAAAGCGGCCCCAGAGAAGCAGATCAGTCAGTCAGACCAACATAAACGTTCTGCACGTCATCGTTCTCGTCGATGGCTTCGAGGAACGCTTCCACCTCGGCCAGCGCCTCGGCACTCAGGGTGGCCGCGCTCACCGGGTTCTTCGGGGTGTAGCCGATCTTCGCCGAGGTCACGGTGAAGCCGTGCTCCGGCAGGGCCTTCTGCACCGCGTCCAGGTCGGTGGTGTCGGTGATGAACAGGGTCGAACCCTCTTCGTCGCCGTCTTCAAAGTCCTGGGCACCGGCTTCGATGGCCGCCATTTCCGGGTCGGCGTCGCCGCTCGGGGTGGCTTCGATCAGGCCGACGTGGTTGAAATCCCAGGCCACCGAACCGCTGGCACCCAGCTGGCCCTTGCGGAACAGCACGCGGATTTGCGCGACGGTGCGGTTGACGTTGTCGGTCAGGCACTCGACGATCAGCGGTACCTGGTGCGGGGCGAAACCTTCGTAGCTTACCGCCGAGTACTGCACGGCATCGCCGTCCAGGCCCGCGCCCTTGCGGATTGCGCGCTCCAGGGTCTCGCGGGTCATCGAGGCCTTCTTGGCCTGCTCGATGGCCAGGCGCAGGCGTGGGTTCATGTCCGGGTCGGCGCCGGACTTGGCGGCGATCTGGATCTCTTTGGACAGCTTGCCCATGATCTTGCCTTTGGCGTTGGCCGCGGCTTCTTTATGTTTGGCTTTCCACTGTGCGCCCATGTCGACTCTCTTGTTTCAGCGGCCGGTTCAGGAAGCGACCGGCCAAAAGTGGGTGCAGTTTATACGCCCTCTGGCCTGTGTTCGACAAGAAATCTCATCAGCCTTTATCGGCCTTGCCCGCCGCCGCGGCAAACCGCGCCAGGCGCACATCCAGCCTGCGCGGCCGCAGCCCACGGTCCTCGGCCCGCTCCTTGCGGCGGATGGCATTGCGTACCATCAGCGAGCCCAGGTAGCGAATCGGCTCGGGCGGGAACAGCCCCAGCGGTCCCTTGACCAGCGGCGAACGGGTCCATGGGTTGTCCAGCCCCAGGGCCAGCGACGACAGAATCTGCCCGCCCATGTGGCAGGGCCCGACGCCGCTGCCGGAGTAACCAAAGCCGTAGAACACGTTGCCCTGCCCGTCCAGCCGGCCAAAGAACGGCAAACCGGTCACCGAGCGGTCAGACGGCCCGTTCCAGCTGGCCGCCAGCGGCACCTCGGCCAGCGCCGGGAAGAAACCGCCCAGGCTTTCACGCAGCAGCGGCCGGTACGGCGACGGCTGGTCGAACACCGGCAGCATGCGCCCGCCATAGGCGAAGGTATTGCCGCCCTTGCCGAGCATCAGCCGACCATCGGAGGTGTTGTGGTAGTAATGCACGAAAATCCGCGAATCGAGCACGCTGATGCCGCTGTCCAGGCCGACCTGGTGCAGCAGCTCGGGGCAAGGTTCGGTGATCACCATGTCGCTGGAAACAATCGCCACGCTGCGTTCGAACTGTGGGAAAGCCCGCGCCATCCAGGCATTCAGGCCCAATACCACGCGGTCGGCGCGCACCGTGCCATGGGCCGTGCGCACCTGCACCGGGGCGCCGTGCTCCAGGCCGGTCATGGCGGTGCCCTCATGGATGCGCACGCCGCGCTGCAAGGCCACCCCGCGCAGGCCGCGCACCAGCTTGCCCGGCTGCACCGTGGCCGCGGCCGGCGAGAACCAGCCTTCCAGGTGCCGCGCCGAACCCGCCAGGCGCTGCACCTGCTGCAGCGGCAGGCGGCGAAACGAATTGATCCCCTTTTGCTCCAGCGCGGCGATCACCGCGTCGGTGGCGCCGACCTGGGCGGCGTTGGTGGCGGTGTACAGCGTGCCGTCCAGGCGGTAGTCGCAGTCGATGCCATTGGCCGCGCAGAACGCGCCGATCTCACCGATGCTGCGCTCCGACTCACGCACCAGGCGCACCGCCTCGGCCACCCCGAACAACCGCTCGAGGGTGAAGTACTTGGCCGACCAGGACAACGCACAGCCACCATTGCGGCCACTGGCACCGGCACCGCAGATATCGGCCTCGATCAGCACGATATCCAGGGCCGGCACCGCTTCCTTGAGCATCAGTGCGGTCCACAGGCCGGTATAGCCGCCGCCGACGATGCATACATCGCAACGGGCATCGCCTTGCAGCGGCGGGCACACCGCCTCTTGCGCCGAATCCAGGGCCTGTTGCAGCCAGAAGGGTCTCATTCGCTCGCTTTCCTTTCAGGTACGCAGTGGCTTGATTGCCATGCTGGTATTCGGTGCCACGTCGGTACTTTGCGCAGCGCTGGCCGGGCGGCTGTTCCAGTGCGGCAGCAGCACCAGCGCCGAGAACAGCGCGCAGCCGGCGAACACGATGAACACCGTGACACCATCGAAGTACCCCGGCAGCAGCCCGCCCAGCACCGCCCCCACCGAGCCACAGCCGTTGACGAAGCCTGCTGCGGTGGCGCCGGCCTTGGCAGTGCCGAAGTCGATGGCCGCAGCGCCGCTGATCATCGAGTCCGGCCCATACAGGGTCAGGCCCATGACGAACAGCAGGGCCACCACCAGGATCACGCTGCCGGTGTGCATGGCCGCCATGAACGCCGCCAACGCCACGGTCAGCAACACCAGGCTGATGACACAGGCCGGCATGCGCCTGGCGCCGAACAGCTTGTCGGAGGCCAGGCCGATGATGATCGGGCCGAGCAGCCCGGCCAGTTCGAAGGCTGTCGGGATGATTGCTGCCCCCACCTTGCCCACCGAGGGCATCTGCTCGAAGACGATCACCGGCCCCCACAGCAGGATGGCGTAGCGCGCCGGCTTCAACAGGAAGTACGCCAGCCCCAGGGTCAGCACCGTGCGGTTGCGCATGATCTCCTTCAGCGGCGCCCACACGCTGCACAGGTTGCCGGCCGGGGCCATGCTCTGCGGCTCGGGCTCCACCGCCGGCAGGCCGACGTCTTCAGGCTTGTTGCGCTGCAGGAAGAAGAACAGCACGGCCACCAGCGCCACCACCGCGGCACTGGAGAAGAACGCCGCGTGCCAGGTACCGACCAGGGTATAGGCCCACCAGCCGGCGAACGGCGAGGCCACCAGGCCGCCGAAGGCATAGCAGGAACTCCAAAGGCCCAGCACCCGCCCACGCTGCGACGCCGGGAAGAAGCTGCCGATGTTCTTGCACAACCCGGCCCAGCCAGTGGATTGCGCCAGGCCCTGCACCAGCATGCAGGTGGCGAAGATCGGGAAGGTGGCGTAACTGCCCATCACCACCGCCGCAGCAGCAGAAATCAGCAGGCCGCCGAGCACCACCACGCGTGGGCCAAAGCGGTCGGCAAGCATGCCCCAGGTGAACTGGCCCACGGCGTAGGCGGCCAGGTAGATGGCGTCGAGGTTGGCCATGGCGGCCTTGTCGAGCATGAAGTTGGGGTCTTCACCGATGCCCAGCTTGGCCACCGAGAAGGCCTTGCGGGTGAAGTAGAAGGCGGCGTAGGCCAGCCAGGTAATGGCGAAAATCTGGATACGCCAGCGTTTGAACGCGGCTAGGGATTGATTCATGTAAGTCTGACCTCTTGCTTGAGTGTGCCGGCAGAATGTGAAGAAACGCCTGTCTTGTTCTTGTGTTACGCACAGCGATGACGAGGCTGTCATCGGGTCAGATGGCGCCGTATGGGTGCCATGGCCCTGGCGGCACTTGTGGTACCAGCGTCGGGCTGACATGCATGGAAACAGTTGCGCTAAGATAAATAAAATCGATTTATCGTATTTCACACATAAGCTCAGCTTGTTACTGAGGTCGTCATGTCGGTTTCCCACGCACAACTCAAGGCCTTCCATGCCGTGGCCGTTCACGGCAGCTTTACCCGCGCCGCCGAAAAGCTGTTTCTTACCCAGCCGGCGGTGTCGGACCAGGTGCGCAAACTGGAGGAGCGCTTCGGCGTCTTGCTGTTCCACCGCAACAAGCGTTCGGTGCAGCTCACCGACCTCGGCGAGCGCCTGCTGGGCATCAGCCAGCGCCTGTTCGCCTGCGAGGCCGAGGCCCATGAACTGCTGCAGGATTCGCGTGCGCTGCACACCGGCAGCCTGGTGCTGGCGGTGGATGCGCCGGTGCACGTGCTGCCGCAGATCGCCCGCTTCTGCCAGCGCTACCCGGGCATCCAGGTGAAGATCGAGACCGGCAACACCGACGAATCGCTGGCCCGGCTGTTCAGCTACCAGGCCGACCTGGCCCTGCTGGGGCGGGACGTCGACGATGAGCGCCTGCACTGCCTGCCGCTGCGCCGCGACCCGATGGTGGCGTTCGTTTCCCACCAGCACCCATGGGCCAGCCGCGGCGCGATCAGCCTGGCGGATCTGGACGATACGCCGCTGGTGCTGCGCGAGCCCGGGTCGGTGACACGGCAGACGCTGGAAGAAGAAATGCAACGGGCCGGGCTGCGGATTCGCCCCGCGATCCAGGTGGAAGGCCGGGAAGCGGCGCGGGAAGCGGTGGTGGTGGGGATTGGTGTGGGGGTGGTGTCGGCGGCGGAGTTTGGTGCGGATGCGCGGGTGTGCGCGTTGCCGATCGTCGATTGCCAGCGGCACCTGACCGAGACACTGGTGTGCCTGAGCGAGCAGCGCACGCGGCGGGTGGTGGCGACCTTCCTGCAGATGGTGGAGGAAGGGTTGTAAGCCTGTGCCGGCCTCTTCGCGGGCTTGCCCGCTCCTACAGGCACAGCACAGCATTCAAAACCTGTGGTGATCCTGTGGGAGCGGGCAAGCCCGCGAAGAGGCCGGTACAGGCAACCCAACTATGCTGGGATAACCTCAACCCTCGGCACACAAACCATGCTCTACCGCCTTGCCGCCGACAGCCTGGTCCTGCTGCACCTGCTCTTCATCCTGCTGGTGCTGTTCGGCGGCCTGCTGGTACTGCGCTGGCGCCCTGCCCTGCTGCTGCACCTGCCGGCGCTGGCCTGGGGCCTGGCGGTGGAATGCCTGCACCTGGGCTGCCCGCTGACCACCTGGGAAAACCGCATGCGCAGCGCGGCTGGTGACGCGGGTTACCAGGGCGGCTTCGTCGAGCACTATATCTGGCCGTTGATCTACCCCGCCGGGCTGACACCGCACATCCAGCTGCTGCTGGGCACTTTCGTGCTGCTGCTCAACCTCGGCATCTACAGTTACGTGGCCTGGCGCTGGCGCCGCCCTAGCGGGTAGCGATCACGAATAGCCGCGGGAACGGCAACAGCACCTTGCCATCGGTGGCCGGCGGGTAGTCGCGCTGCATCGCCTGCAGATACATCTGCAGGAAATCCGCCTGCTCCTGCTCCTCCAACCGCGCCAGATACGGTCGCAAGGCCGAACCCTTGAACCATTCCACCACGGTTTCGGCGCCACCGGCCAACGGGTGGTGGTAGGTGGTGCGCCACACATCCACCCGTGCACACAGCGGGCTGAGCAGGTCGTAGTAGAACGCCGCGCTGTGCCGTGGTGGCAGCTGGAAATCAGCGAATTTCGCCGCCCAGGGGCCCTGGCTGGCGATTTCGCGCAGCTGCCGGTGGGCCGGCTCGTCAAGGTTGTCCGGGGTCTGCACGGCCAGGCTGGCACCTTCGCTCAACTGGCGCACCAGGTGCGGGTACAGCGAGGCGTGGTCGGGTACCCATTGCAGCGAGGCATTTGCCAGGATCAGGTCCTGCGGCTCGGGGGCGGACCAGCCGGCAATGTCAGCGACGATAGTGCGCACCCGGGGGATGCACAGCCGTTTGCGCTCGCGGGCCTTTTCGATCATGTCCGGGTCACTGTCCAGGGCCGTCACCTGGGCATCCGGGTAACGTTGCAGCAGCACCTCGGTGGAATTGCCAGGGCCACAGCCCAGGTCGGTGGCGTGGCGTACCGGGCGTGGTGGCACAGCGGCGAGCAGATCGCGCACGGCGCGGGTACGCTCGTCTTCGAACAGCGAATACTGGGTGGCGGACCAGGCCATGTGAAGCTCCTTTGGGCGGGCAATGTGTTCAGCATATGCCATCTGTCGGCTTTGAGGGCCCTATCGCCGGCAAGCCAGCTCCCACAGGGAACGCACCGATCTCAAGCCATGCGCAATACCTGTGGGAGCTGGCTTGCCGGCGATAGGGCCGGAACTGACCACCTATGCTTGGTGTCGTCCATGTATGCGCCCCTCCATGAAAGCTTTCATCGCCCTCGCCATCCTGGCCCTGATCGCCACCGCCGCCCTGCTCGGCTCGCCCTGGATGAACCAGCGCTTTCACATGCCAGCGGAAAAAAACCATGCCCAACAACGCGAAACGGCCGGGTCCCCGAGGGAGCCGGCCGTTTCGAGAAGCGAGTGACGCTTAGTGCTGCTTGCCAGTGCGGATCTGGTGCACCACACCCATCGCCACCACGATTGCCGCGGCGATACCGGTGGAGATCACCAGGATCTGGTAGTCAGGCATGAAGGCCATGGTTACCAGGGCGGCCACGATGAACGCGATCACCAGGTAGGTCAGCCATGGGAACAGCCACATCTTCAGGCGTACTTCCTTGCCTTCGGCAATCAGCTTGCGGCGCATGCGCAGCTGCGAGAAGGCAATCACCAGGTACACCAGCAGGGCAATCATGCCGGTGGTGTTCATCAGGGTTTCCAGCACATCTTTCGGGCGCAGGGTCTCGCTGAAGTTGATCAGCGCACACACCACGGCCACGGCGCACGAACCCATGATCGCGTACACCGGTACACCGGTGCCAGCGCGGGTGATCTTGAAGAACGACGGCGCGTCGCCACGCTGGGCCAGGGAGAACAGCATGCGCGAAGCGGTGTAGTGGCCCGAGATCAGGCAGCTGCTCACCGAGGTCAGCACCACGAAGTTCATCAGCAGCTCGGCATACGGCACGCCCAGCAGCTCCAGGGTGCGGCGGTAGGCGCCATAGCCGGAAACGCCCAGGTGCGGGTCGTTCCACGGTACCAGGCAAACGATCAGGAAGATCGAACCCACGTAGAACAGGCACACACGCCAGACCACCGAGTTGGTCGCCTTGACGATCTGCGCAGCCGGGTCCTTGGCTTCGGAAGCGGCGATGGTGACGATTTCCGCGCCGAGGAAGGCGAACATCACCCCGAGCAAGGCACCGATCACGGTGGTGATGCCATTGGGCATGAAGCCTTCGGCGGTGAGGTGGCTGATGCCACGCACTTCACCGAACTGCCAGATGTTCAGCACGGCAGCGGTACACACGATCAGGAAGCAGACGATCGCGATCACCTTGATCAAGGCGAACCAGAACTCGAACTCACCGTAGTGCTTGACGTTGAAGAAGTTGACGGTGATCAGCAACAGGGTCGTGGCCAGCACGAACACGTTGACGCTGACGTCGGGGAAGAAACCATGCAGGATCTTGCCCGCCACATAAGCTTCCCAGGCCATGAGGATGACCCAGTACCACCAGTACAGCCAGCCGATGGTGAAACCGGCCCAACGGCCGATGGCGCGATCGGCGTAGGTGGAGAACGAACCGGTGTCTGGCGAGGAAGTCGCCATTTCACCCAGCATGCGCATGATCAGTACCACCAGGATGCCGCCTGCCAGGTAGGCCAGCACAGCGGCTGGGCCGGCGCTGTGAATCACGCTGCCGGAACCGACGAACAAGGCGCCGCCGATAACCCCGGCGATCGACATCATCGTCAGGTGGCGCGACTTGAGCGAGGCACTGAGCTTGCTCTCGTGCCCGCTTTTCGCGGTGGTGGTTGTGGATGTTGCGTCCATCAGTTGTGTACCCCGTGCTTCTTTTTATCCAAGGAAATCTGTGAAACCCCGATGGCTGGCGGTTTCACGTACATCAGTGCTAATGCGCGCAGGATGGTGTGAGCGAACACACGCAGGCCCTCCATGGCGGCCTGCTGACGCGCCCCAGGGCAGGCGCCTGGGACGAACTGAACATGCTTTAGGTGGCGATATCTGACACCTAATGTAAAAATGTCCGACGCAGAGAGCCATGCACAGTGGCATGAAACTCGCACTGCACTGTACAGGTCGCCCATGCAATACACCCTGCAAACGCCGGGCGATACGCACCCTGAAGGCCCCGAATGTTCGAATTACATCCAGACTCCTCGACCCCGCTGGTGAACCAGATCATCGACGGGCTGCGCGAGTTGATCGACAACCAGACCCTCAAGCCAGGCGCCAAGGTCCCCTCGATCCGCGCCTTTGCCGCGAGCTATTCGGTGAGCACCTTCACCGTGGTCGAGGCCTACGACCGTCTGGTCGCCCAGGGCCTGCTGGTGAGCCGGGGTAATGCGGGGTTCTTCGTCAACCGCGCGGCGGGCGAATTGCTCGACCCGCACAACGCCGAGGCCGACACCAGTCGACCAACGTTCAACTCCGAGTGGTACCTGCAGCAGATCTTCGAAATCCGCCAGTTGCCGTTCAAGCCAGGCTGCGGCTGGCTGCCAAACGACTGGATGTACGAAGACGGCCTGCGCCGCGGCCTGCGCCAGGTGGCCGGCAGCCCGTTGGAGCTGTCGGGCTACGGCGACCCCATGGGCCTGATGGAGCTGCGTGCACTGACCGCACAGAACCTGCAGCAGGAACTGTCGATCGTTGCCAACCCGGCGCAGCTGATGCTCACCCATGGCGCCAGCCAGGCCCTGGACCTGGCCGCGCGCACCCTGGTGCGCCCGGGCGACGTGGTGCTGGTGGACGATCCGGGCTACCCCAACCTGATGAGCATCCTGCGCACCCAGGGCGCGACCCTGGTCGGCGTGCCGCGCACACCGGCCGGCTACGACCTGAACCAGCTGGAGCAGTTGCTCACCCATCACCGCCCCACTGCGTTCTTCACCCAGCCGCACCTGCACAGCCCGACCTGCTCGCGCACGCCGCTACCGCAGCTGCACCGCCTGCTGCAACTGGCCAGCCAGCACGGCTTCCGCCTGGTGGAGAACAACCTGTACGCCGACATGGTCGCCGAACCGCAGCCGTGCCTGGCCAGCCTCGACCACCTGCAGCAGGTGGTGTACGTGGGCAGCTACTCCAAGAGCATTTCGCCCAATGTGCGGGTCGGCTACATGCTGGCCAACCCCGAGCTGATGCAGAAGCTGCTGCACCTGAAGATGCGCTCTGGCCTCACCACTTCGCAGGTGATGGAGCGCGTGGTGTATGCCGCGATCATCGACGGGCGCTGGCGCAAGCACCTCAAGCGCCTGCGCCAGCGTTTGGCCGAGGCGCACCAGGAAGTTGGCCGGCATCTGCATCGGTTGGGCTTCGAGCTGTTCATCGAGTCGGATGAAGGGATGTATATCTGGACCCGCCACCCGGCGATTCCGGACAGCGCGGCGCTGCTGGATGATGCGCTGGAGAAAGGCATCATGTTGGGGCCCGGGCAGTTGTTCATGGTCGATGCCAAGGCGACCGGGTGGATGCGGTTCAACGTGGCGTTCAGTACCGAGCCGGCGATGTGGGAGTTGCTGGAGAAGGTGTTGGTGAAGCATGTGCGGCGGGGTGGGGTGTAACGGGCTGCTTCGGCTATCCGTGCGTCCACCTGGCGCTGATGGGCTGCCTGCCCCGGCCTCTTCGCGGGTAAACCCGCTCCCACATGGCTCCCACCAGCCTTGAGGTTAGTGATATCCCTTTGGGAGCAACGGCCCTGCTGAAAGCCCTAGGGCGTCGCGATCCCTGTGGGAGCGGGTTCACCCGCGAAGAGGCCGGCAGCCATTCCTCGGCTGCCGGCCCCTGGCACTTATCGCCAGTCCGCCTTGTCGGCAAAGAACGCCTGCGCATTCGCCTCCAGGCTCTCCAGGTGATACCCCCCTTCCTGCACGATCAGGCACGGTAAGCGCATCGCCCGAATCCGCTCGCCCAATACCGCAAACCCTTCAGTCGTCACCGCCACCTTGCTCTGCGGGTCGAGTTCGTAGATATCGAACCCCAGCGACAACACCAGCACCTCGGCGCCAAAGTCCTTCACCGCTGACAGCGCGATTTCCAGCTGGCCCATGAAGTCCGCTTCGCTAGCCCCATGCGCCATCGGCAAGTTCAGGTTGTACCCCTCCCCCGCACCGCTGCCACGCTCGTCCGCGAACCCGGCCACACCCGGGTAGAAGTTGGTGGGGTCGCCATGCACCGACACATACAGCACATCCCGGCGGTCGTAGAAGATTTCCTGAATCCCCTGCCCGTGGTGCATGTCGGTATCGAGGATGGCCACGCGGCTGTAGCGGCTGCGCAAGGCCTGGGCAGCGACAGCGGCGTTGTTGATGTAGCAGAAACCACCGGCTGCATCGAAGCGCGCATGGTGGCCTGGCGGCCGGCACAGGGCATAGGCCGCCGGCTCGCCGTCGAGAATGGCCTTGGCACCGGCCACTGCGCTTTGCGCAGACCAATAGGCCGAGCGCCAGGTGTGTTCGCCTACAGGGCAGCTGCCGTCAGCCAGGTAGCGTCCGGCCTGGGCGAGGATGCCACGCAGGGCGTTGGGTTCACGCACGAAGATGTTGGACATGACCTCGTCGCCCCAGTCCTCGGGCACTTCCTTCCAGCGCGCATGGGCCTCTTCGAGGAAGGCCAGGTAGGCCTCGCCATGCACTGCCTTGAGCGGTTCGAGGCCGGCGTCCTCGGGCTGACGGATGTCGAAGCCCAGATCCTTGGCCGCCTGCAGCAGGCGCTGGGCGCGTTCGGGGACTTCCTGCGGGGTGCGCATGGCGCCGCGCGAGTAATAGCTGCGTGGGTGATGCAGCAGTTGTTCGGGGTGGAAGTAGCAACGCATCAGGCGTCTCCTTGTTCGATAAGGCCCGCGCGGGCCAGCACGGCATTGAGCAGTACATCGGCACCCTGGCGGGCGTCGTCGGGCAACACGTCTTCGGCTTCGTTGTGGCTCAGGCCGCCGACACAAGGGATGAACACCATGGCGGTCGGGCAGTAGCGGGCCAGCAGGATGGCGTCGTGGCCGGCGCCGCTGACGATCGACTGCTGGGCATAACCCAGGCCATCCACTGCCTGCTGCACGGCGGCTACGCAATCGGCATCGAATGGTGTGGCCGGGCTTATCCAATGGCGCTCGATACGCACCTGCAACCCGCGCTGATTGGCGATGGCTTGCAGCTTCAACGTCAGGTCGCGCTCCATCGCCTCGATGGCTTCATCCCGGTGATGACGCAAGTCGACGGTGAACTGCAGCAGCCCCGGAATGGTGTTGCGCGAGGACTTGGCGATGGACAGTTCACCCACCGTGGTCAGGCCTTCGGGGGCAAAATCGGCAGCCAGTTGCTCGACCGCCAGGATCATCCGTGCGGTGCCGTACAGGGCATCCTTGCGCAGCGGCATCGGCGTGGTGCCGGCGTGTGCGGCCATGCCTTCGACCCTGACGTCGAGCCATCGGATGGCCTGCCCGCCGCTGACCACGCCAATGGCCTTGGCGTTGTCTTCAAGGATCGGGCCTTGCTCGATATGCGCCTCGAAATAGGCATCGACCTGGCCGCCCAGCGGGCGCTGGCCGGCGTAACCGGTGCGTTGCAGTTCGTCGTTGACACTGATGCCATCGGCATCGCGAATGGCCAGCGCTTCGTCCAATGCCAGGGTGCCGGTGAACACCGCCGAGCCGAACATGGCCGGGGTGAATCGGGCGCCCTCCTCGTTGGTCCATACGGCGATTTCCAGCGGCTTGCGCGTCTGGATGTTCAGGTCATTGAGCCGGCGCACCACTTCAAGGCCCGCCAGCACACCGTAGACGCCATCGAAACGGCCGCCCTCAGGTTGGGTGTCGAGGTGGCTGCCCATCATCACCGGCGCTGCATCGGGGTCGCTGCCAGCACGGCGAGCGAACAGGTTGCCGATGGCATCCACAGTCAGCGTCAGGCCGGCTTCGCGGCACCAGTGGCTGAACAGTTCACGGCCAGCCTTGTCCTCGTCGCTCAGGGCCAGGCGGCAGCTGCCGCCACGGGCGGTAGCGCCAATTTCGGCCATGGCCATCAGGCTCGCCCACAGGCGTTCGCCATTGCTTTTCAACATGTGCGGGTACTCCAGAAAAAAGCGGTTCGATCAGGCCAGTTCCAGGCGCTGGCTGCGGGCGTACTGGCGCGCCAGGGCGAGCACGCAGACCAGCGAGATGGTGGCGATCAGGGTGTAGAACACCGCCATCGGCCACCATTGGCCGGTGAAGGTGTGGGCCAGCCAGGTACCGATCAGCGGGGTCAGGCCGCCCGCGATGGCGCCGCAGATCTGGTAGGCCAGGGAAATGGCGGTGTAGCGCACGCGGGTGTCGAACATGCCGCTGACGTAGCCGGCGATCACCGCGTAGAACGACGCCATGCACGCGGCGGCCAGGGCAATGCCGAGCACGATCAACGGGCCCTGGCCCGAGCTGACCAGCACGAACATCGGGTACGGCGAGGCCATCGCCAGCAGCGCGACCAGGGCCAGGAAGCGGGTGGCGCCGATCTTTTCCGATAGCCACGCGGCCAACGGCTGCACGCAGAACTGGATGATCGCCACGAAGAACAGGCACTCCAGGATCAACGAACGCTCCAGGTGCAACTGCTGGGTGGTGTAGCTGATCATGAAGGTGTTGGTGAAGTAGACCCCGGCAATACCCAGGGTATTGGCACCGATGCACAGCAACAGCGGGCGCCAGGCCGTGCGCAGCACTTCGAATACCGGGGCCTGCTCCTTGCGCCGGGCCTTTTCCGCCTGCTCGCGGCTGGCGATGAACTCGGGCGACTCGTTCACCCCCAGGCGAATCGCCAGGCCCACCAGCAGCAACAGCGCGCTGGCCAGGAACGGCACGCGCCAGCCCCAGTTCATCAGGTCTTCTTCCGGCAGGCGGGTGACCGCGCCGAAGGCCAGCAGCGACAGGATCAGGCCCGCCGGGCTGCCCAGCTGGGCGAACGAAGCGAAGAAGTTGCGCCGGCCCTTGGGGGCATGCTCACCGGCCATCAGCACCGCCCCGCCCCACTCGCCGCCCACGGCAATGCCCTGGACGATGCGCAGCAGGATCAGCAGTACCGGCGCACTGGCGCCGATTTGTGCGTAGGTCGGCAGCAGGCCGATGCCCACGGTGACGATGCCCATCATCAGCAAGGTGATGACCAGCGACTTCTTGCGGCCGATTCGGTCGCCTACGTGGCCGAAGACGATGCCACCCAGCGGCCGGGCGAAGAAGCCGACGGCGAAGGTGCCGAACGCGGCCATGGTGCTGAACAGGCTGTTGTCGGAGGGGAAGAACAGCGCGCCGAACACCAGGGCGGCGGCGGTGGCGTAGATGTAGAAGTCGTACCACTCGATCATGGTACCGATGAACGCGGCGGCGGCAGCACGGCGTGGCTGGGGGGAAGCGGTGGGCTTCACGGGGGCTCCTTTGCTTGTTGTTCTGGCAGGAGTTGTCAGGGGCACGGGGGCGCTCTTGTGGCGCTTGGCTTGTTGAATCGGTATTGGCTTCTTCGCGGGCTCGCCCGCTCCCACAGGTACTGCGCAGCATTCGAAACTTGTGGTGACCCTGTGGGAGCGGGCAAGCCCCCGAAGAGGCCAGCACCGACTCAGCAGGCCTCGATACCTGCGATTTATCGGCCCGGGGCTATGATTAGTCAATTTTCTATTTATTATTCGAAATATTAGCCCTGCTTATTATCGAGCCCTGCCATGCCCGACCGTCTGCTCAACGACCGCCTCGACTGGAACCTGCTGCGCACCTTCCGGGTCATCGGCCAGGAGCTGTCCATCAGCCGCACGGCCGCCCGCCTGCACCTCACCCAGCCGGCAGTGAGCCAGGCGCTCAAGCGCCTTGAAGAACAGCTTGGCCGCCAGCTCATCGCCCGCCGCGGGCCGCGTTTCGTGCTGACGGAAATGGGCGAGCAGCTGTTCCAGCTGGCCGGCGAGGTCTATGGGCAGATGTCGCAGATTGGCGGCTTGCTGGAGCAGCCGGCGGACGAACTGGTGGGCAAGGTACGCCTGCTGATGATCAGCCGTATCGTCAACGAACGCTTCGACGACTTCCTCGCCGACTTCCACCGCCAGCACCCGCGGGTGGAGCTGGAGATCGACGTGATGCGC
Source organism: Pseudomonas sp. B8(2017) (assembly GCF_002113575.1). NCBI lineage: Bacteria > Pseudomonadati > Pseudomonadota > Gammaproteobacteria > Pseudomonadales > Pseudomonadaceae > Pseudomonas > Pseudomonas sp. B8(2017). Next base: position 69,515 of record NZ_NEIO01000019.1, read on the forward strand.
AGCTCCGACATCGTCGCCGCCCTGCAGGAAAAAACCGCCACGGCGGGCCTCAGCCTGAACCGGCGGGCGCAGCCACGGCTGGAGCAACGGTTGTTCCTGCGCCAGCGCTATGCGTTCTTCTGTGGCAAGCACCATGCCCTGTTCGGCCAGGACGAAGGCGACCTGCAGCGGGAGAACTTCGTCAGTTTCACCAGTGACCAGATTGGCGGCATGCTGTCGCCACTGACCATTTTCCGCGACCAGCAAGGGTTTGCCGGGCGGATCGTGGCATCGTCACCAAGCCTTGAAGAAGTGCGCCGGCTGGTGATTGCCGGGTTTGGCATAGGTTGCCTGCCCGAGCATGTGGTGGCGCCGGATGTAGACGCCGGGTTGCTGTGGAAGCTGCCGCCGCAGGAAGGGATTGCCGATGTGGATATCCACCTGCTGTGGAACAGGGAGCAACGCTTCAGCAGCGCGGAAGAGGTGTTTATCGAGGCTTTGCAGCAGAGCCTTGACTGAACGCAGAGCTGGGGTCGGCGAGCACTGGACACGATAGTGGCCAATTAGTAGCATCCAGACCAACTGAACATTACGGACAATCTCAGTCATGGATCGAGCTACCGGGGTCATTCGACGCCCCATTCATCACCCCATCCGCCCCTTGATCACCTGGGAAGAAGCATGGAAGGGGCCCGACGAGGGCTTGATCCGCTGCTGGGAGATTGGCCGTGAGCGTGCTCTGGCCCAACCAGAACTTGCCCGGCACTGCGCCGATGGCGCTCTCCCGGTGCTAGGTTGGAAAGGTGGCCATGATCGCGCTTTGAAGAAACCGATGAAGTACGGTTCGTTCAAGTACCTGGCGCAATGGCAGGGCCTTCGCGGCGAGGATCTGTTCATCGATACGCGAACAGAGCTCACCCTGACCTGTAATCACACCGGCATGCTGACAACGTTCACACCGGACCAGGAAAAATACGCCAATGCTGTGATGCTGACGGAATAGCAACGAGGAACAGGGGTATTGTGAGCGAAGCTCATTCGTAGCGCGCGGCGTTTGCAGGATGGCTACACCGCTGATGATGTTTACCGGCCTTTTTCACCCAACCCCGACTTGGCCAGTTCGCTCAATTCGAGATCTTCCAAGCGGTCCATCATGGCCTCGTACAGTTCGGCCGGTACCATGTAACCCATCACGCGGTTGTGATTGAGCACGGCGACGGGCATACCCGCAGCGCCGGTCATCACCGCGGATGGGTTCTTTTTCAGTTCCGACACGCTTACGGCCACGTCAGCGAATATCTTTTGCATGTTTACACCCTCAATAGAGAGCCATATTTTGGTCCATATATAGGACACAAACAAGTCGTCGCTGCTCAAGCACAGAGGTGAGACACGACAGGCGAAAAGCCGTGTTTGTGGTAGATCGCCCAGCCCTTTGAATCCAACGCGGTGCATGGCACCGGCTGCGCCGGTGTTCGCGGCTAAAGCCGCTCCCACAGGGTCCCTGCTAACTCAATGAGTCATTTGCAGTTCCATGAGGAGCGGTCGGGGTCAGGCTGTTGCCAGTGCCGGGTAGTCGGTCAGGCCATGGGCATCACCGCCAAACAGCGTGGCCCGTTCGTGCTCGGCCAAGGGTGCATCCAGTTTCAACCGCGCCGGCAGGTCCGGGTTGGCCACGAATGGTCGGCCGAAGCCGATCAGGTCAGCCCAGCCCTCCTCCAGCGCGCGCCGTGCACGTTCGCCGGTGTATTTGCCGGCATACACCATCACCCCGGGGAACACCGCCCGCAGCTGTTGCTTGAAGTCCACCGGCATGTCCGGCGCGTCATCCCAGTCGGCTTCGGCAATGTGCAGGTAGCCGATGCCGATTTCGCCCAGGCGCTTGGCCGCTGCGGTATAGGTGGTGACCGGGTCGCCATCGACGCAGCCATTGAGCGTGGTCAGCGGCGCCAGGCGTACGCCTACGCGCTGGGCGTCGCCGGTGCCTTCGACCAGCGCACGGGTGACCTGGTCGAGGAAACGCAGGCGGTTTTCCAGCGAACCGCCGTAGCGGTCGGTGCGGTCGTTGGCGCCAGAATCGAGGAACTGGTTGACCAGGTAACCGTTGGCCGCGTGCAACTCGACACCGTCAAAACCGGCTGCCATCGCGTTGCGCGCAGCCTGGCGGTATTGCTCGATGATCTCGGCAATTTCCGCTTCGCTCAACGCGCGTGGTTTGGAGGCCTGGACAAAGCCTGGCGTGCCGTCGGCATTGTCGATGAACACGTTCACGCCTTCGGCCTGCATCGCCGAGGACGACACCGGTGCCTGGCCGCCGAGCAGGCTGCTGTGGCTGAGGCGGCCGACGTGCCAGAGCTGGGCGAAGATGCGCCCGCCTGCGGCATGTACCGCCTCGGTGACCAGGCGCCAGCCGTCGATCTGCGCCTGGGTATGGATACCCGGGGTGCGGGCGTAACCCTTGCCCAGTGGCGAGATCCAGGTGCCTTCACTGACGATCAGCCCGGCACTGGCGCGTTGTGCGTAGTACTCGGCCATCAGCGCGGTCGGTACATCGCCAGGCTGGGCAGCGCGGGAGCGGGTCATCGGCGGCATCAGCACGCGGTTGGGCAGGTTAAGGGCACCGAATTGCAGGGATTGGAACAGCGGATCTTGAGTCATCATGAGCATCTCCGTAAGGCGAATCAGGGGTCAGGCGCGGCTGACAACAGGTTGTGGCTGGGCAGGTACGCGGCGGTCGAGGCGGCCGCTGTACAGGGTCAGGGCCAGGGCACCGAGGGTGACCAGCGCGGCAATCCATGGGGTGTGACCGAGGCCGAGCTGTTGCACTACCTGGGCACCGCCCCAGGAACCACCGGCCACACCCAGGTTGAAGGCGGCGATGTTGAAACCGGCAGCCACGTCGACTGCGTCGGGGGCGACCTTTTCCGCCTGCTGCACCACGTACACCTGCAGGCCCGGCACATTGCCGAAGGCCACCGCGCCCCAGGCCAGTACGGTGATTACCACCAGCACCGGATGCGGCGCGGTGAAGGTCAGCGCCAGCAGCACAACGGCCAGCAGCAGGAAGATGATCGACAGTGCCTTGACCGGGCCTTTGCGGTCGGCCAGGCGGCCGCCCCAGATGTTGCCCAGGGCAACCGAAACGCCGTAGGCGAGCAGCACCAGGGCGACGCTGTTGGCGCCGAAGCCGGCGATGTCCTGCAGGATCGGGGCAAGGAAGGTGAAGGCGATCAGCGAGCCGCCGTAACCCACGGCCGTCATGGCATACACCAGCAGCAGGCGCGGTTGCAGCATCACCCGCAGTTGGCGCAGCAGCGGTGCCGGCTGGCTGTGCTGGATGCGCTTGGGCACGAACAGCAGTGCGCCGAGCAGCGCCACCAGGCCGAAGGCAGCCACCACCAGGAAGGTCACGCGCCAGCCGAAGTGCTGGCCGATGAAGGTACCCAGCGGGATACCGGTGACGAAGGCCACGGTCATGCCACTGAACATGGTGGCGATGGCGCTGGCGGCTTTTTCTTTCGGCACCAGGCTGGTGGCGATGATCGAGCCGACCGAGAAGAACACCCCGTGGGCCAGGCCGGTGAGGATGCGCGCCATGATCAGCGATTCGTAGCTGGGCGCCTGCCAGGCCACCAGGTTACCGGCGGTGAACAGCGCCATCAGGCCGACCAGCAGCAGCTTGCGCGGGACGCGGCCGGTCATGGCGGTGAGCAGAGGCGCGCCGATGGCGACGCTGAGGGCGTAAAGGCTGACCAGCAGGCCGGCCGAAGGCAGGGTGACCGCCAGGTCATTGGCGATGGTCGGGATGAGGCCGACGATCACGAACTCCGTGGTGCCGATGGCGAAGGCTGCCAGGGTCAGGGCTAACAAGGCGAGAGGCATTTGAGAATCACCTGTGGAAGGTTGGGATGGGTGAATTCTCGAGGGACGTGGGGATGGGAAAAAGGTGGGGACGGGACAATGAGTTTTGATTTGAAGGCAAAGGTTATCTTCAAGCTATTGCGAGCGGGTCAACTTTAATGTTCCAGCCTGCGCGGTCAGTTGTGGGAGCGGCCTTGTGTCTTGATGGGGGATTAAAATCTGGAGTGAGAGCGGTGAATGACAAGCTGAATGCCGCAGGTGCCATGAGCACGAGTGGGAGCACAAGCTGTCATTCACCGTTCCACTTTGGCGAGAGCCCGAACAGTTGGATGCGGCTCTGATCTCGAATCACAAGCGTGGGCCAAGCCAAAGTCCTCTCACAGTGTTGAGTTTAGGAGGGTTTGGTGATGGCGTCCTTCCTGGGTATTGATGTTTCCAGTCGATCACTCGATGCGCTGGTGCGGCCACAGGGCATAAAAATCCATGTGAGCAATGATCGGGCAGGCTTCGAGGAGCTGCAGCGAAGCCTTGGCGGGCGCAGTATCAAGCGCGTTTTGCTGGAGGCCACGGGCGGCTACGAGCGAGATGTCATGCATTTCTTGCAGGATGGCGGCTACAAAGTCATACGCGTCAATCCCAGGCGAGCCCGAGCGTTCGCAGAATCCATCGGCGTCAAAGCCAAGACCGACGCCATCGATGCCGAAGTACTGGCCCACTACGCTGAGGTCATTCCAGACCAGTCCACCCTGCGGATCAGCCCGGAACGTGCGCTGTTGCGGGAATTGCTGCAGCAACGTGATCGGCTGGTTCAGCAGCGTGATGACGATCTGAGGCGCCTGAAACAGGCGCAGTCCCGCGTGGTGTCCGACTTTCTGAAAGCCAACCTCCAGCACTTCAAATCGCAGATCAAGCTGGTTGAGCAAGCGATCAGCCAGCAAGCGGAAGCCCTGAAAGATGAACGGGTTACTCAGCTGGTCCAGGTCAAAGGCATTGGGCTGGTTACGGCGGGCAAGCTGGTAACGCTTCTGCCAGAACTGGGGCGTGTCGAGTCTAGAGAAATAGCCTCATTGGTCGGGGTGGCGCCCTTCAACCACGACAGCGGAAAATTTGTGGGCAAGCGCTCTATCTCAGGCGGGCGGTTTGAGGCCAGGCGATCGTTGTACATGTCATGCCTTGTGGCGATGAAGTACAACCCAGCACTCAAGGCTCGTTATGAGGCACTGCGCGAACGAGGAAAAGTTGCCAAGGTCGCTATCGTAGCCTGTATGCGGGTATTCCTCGTACGGCTCAATGCCATGCTCAGGAATGGCGAGCCTTGGCTGGATCTGGTCTTGCCACAGCCTAAGCGGACCTAGATCAGGAAACTGACGTAATTCATATGAGAGCGGGCTTGCCCACCAAGCCAATACCGCGCTGGATGGCACGGGCTTCGCCCGTGTTCGCGGGACAAGCCCGCTCCCACAGGTGACGCGCTAGATTTTAGAAATTGAGCAAGACAGTTGCTCCCACAATTGACCGTGTCCATCAACCCGACGAAGTGAACGCATGGCACGCTGGCAAGATCGAGACCTTCCAAGTCATAATTGTTAATAGTTAAGTCCCAGGAGGTCTCATGCAAGATCTACGTCAGTTGCGCTACTTCGTAGCCGTCGCCGAATGCGAGAACGTCGGCCGGGCCGCCGAGCAGCTGCATATTTCCCAATCCCCCCTCAGCCGGCAGATTGCCCAGCTGGAGGACAACCTTGGCCTGGCGCTGTTCGAACGGCGCAACCAGCGCCTGTACCTGACCAGGGACGGGCGCACCTTCCTGGCCGAGGCGCGCGGCCTGCTCAAGCATGCCGAGCGCCTGGAATCGCTGGGCAAGCGCCTGGGCCGTGGCGAAGAAGGCGGGCTGTGCATCGGTTACGTCAACCACGCCATCCACGCCGGCGTGCTGCCTGGCGCGGTGCGGGCCATTCGTGGCGAGCGCCCGAACATTCACATTGCGCTGTACAACATGACCCCCAACGAACAGTTCGAAGGCCTGCGTCAGCGCAGCCTGGACATTGCCCTGGTTTGCGAGCCGCCGCCAAAGAATGACCCCGACCTGCGCGGCCAACCGGTGCTGGACGACCCATTGCTGCTGGCCATCCCGGCCGCTCACCCGCTGGCCAGCAAGGCCGAACTGACCCCCGCCGACCTGCACGAACAGGACTGGATCATCACCGGTGGCCAACCCGACCAGGGCCACAAGCGTGACGATTTCATCGCCCGCTGTGGCGATGCCGGCTTCACCCCGCGCCTGTCGCTGGAGGCCAACGACCCGCTGAGCGTGCTCGGCCTGGTGTCCGCCGGCCTGGGCCTGGCCATGGTGCAAAGCAGCCTGTCGGCCAGCGCCGGGCCTACCGTGGTGCTGCGCCAGCTGGACTGGTTCCAGCCCAGCGAGCAGTTGTGGGCGGTCTGGCACCAGGTCGACTTGCGGCCGATCGTGGGCATTTTCCGCGAGCGGGTGCTGGCATTGGCCGAGCAAGGGCTTGATAAGTCCAACAAGGTCTGAACTCAGTCGAATTACGTCTTTTACAGTCTGACCGCGCTTCACTAGGATGGCTCCTATCGATGCAACTCACCCACAGGAGCCATTCCATGAACATCGACCTCGGCGGACGCACCGCCATCATCAGCGGCTCGACCGGCGGTATTGGTCTGGCTATCGCCCGCGGCCTGGCCCGCGCCAACGCTGACGTAGTCATTGCCGGCCGCAGCCAGAAGTCGCTGGATGCCGCCCTGGCCGAACTGCGCGAGCAAGGTGGCCGTGGGCAGATCCACGGCGTGGTCGCCGACCTGGGCACCGCCGCCGGTGCCGAAACCCTGTTCGCCGCCCACCCACGGGCCGACATCCTGGTCAACAACCTGGGCATCTACGACGACGTCGACTTCTTCGACGTGGCCGACAGCGAGTGGACGCGCTTCTACGACACCAACGTACTGAGCGGCGTGCGCCTGGCCCGCCACTATGCCCCGGGCATGGTCGAGAAAGGTTGGGGACGGATCCTGTTCATCTCCTCGGAATCGGGCATCGCCATCCCTGCCGACATGATCAACTACGGCGTCACCAAGGCTGCCAACCTGGCGGTATCGCATGGCCTGGCCAAGCGCCTGGCCGGCACCGGGGTCACCGTGAACGCAGTGCTGCCCGGCCCGACCCTGACCGACGGCGTGGCCGCGCTGGTGGCTGATGCAGCCCAGGCGTCCGGGCGCAGCATTCGTGAAGAAGCCGACAACTTCGTGCGTACCGCACGGCCGAGTTCGATCATCCAACGCGCCGCCGATGTCGACGAAGTCGCCCACCTGGCGGTGTACCTCGCCTCCCCTTACTCGTCCGCCACCACCGGTGCAGCGCTGCGGGTCGACGGCGGCGTGGTCGACAGCCTGGCTATCTGAATTCAACCCCGGCTACCAGGCAAAACAGCCTTGTCGAAACCCGGGGCTGAATGAATTGGGGCTGCTTTGCAGCCCATCGCAGGCAAGCCAGCTCCCACCGGAATTGCACAGGCTCCAGGCTGGTGCTGTACCTGTGGGAGCTGGCTTGCCTGCGATGGGCCGCACAGCGGCCCCGCTTTCTTGTCTTCCAGTCAAAACACCTTGCCATCACCGCACCTGTTTCCCCCGCCCGATCCCCGCTAGCCTGCCGCCCACACCCGTCTCGAAAGGACCCGCACCATGCCAACCGATCATCAAGCCTGGGCCTGGACCCCGAACGCCGGCCTCGACGGCCTGCAACTGCTGCGTAAACCCCTGCCACAACCCGGCCCCGGTGAGGTGCTGGTGGCCAACCGCGCCATTGCCCTCAACCCGGTGGACTGGAAAATCTGCGAGTGGGGCCACCCTGCCTGGCAGCAAGGCACGGTCCCGGGCGTGGATGGCGCCGGTGTGGTAGTCGCCGTTGGCGCAGGCGTCGACATGCCGTTGGGCAGCCGCGTTGCCTACCACCAATCGCTGGCGCGTGACGGCAGCTTTGCCGAGCACTGCCTGCTGGATGTCAGCCTGGTGATGCATATCCCCAGTGCGCTCGGCGACACCGCCGCGGCCGCCGTGCCCTGCCCCGCCCTGACCGCCTGGCAGGCCCTGGCCAAGGTGCCCGAAGGTGCCAGCCGCGACGTGCTGGTGATCGGCGCCGGTGGCGCGGTGGGCTTCTACCTCGCGCAACTGGCCGCGCAACGCGGCCTGCGCGTGTGGGCCAGTGCTGGCCGACGCCACCACGCCACGCTCAAGGCCCTTGGTGTGAGTGGGGTGTTCGACTACCACGACGCCGACTGGCAGAACCAACTGCAGGCCGCCCTGGGCGAGCGCCCGCTGCATGCCCTGTTCGACACCGTCAGCGGCGCCCATGCCGGCAGCCTTGCCCACCTGCTCGGCTACAACGGCCACCTGGTGTGCATCCAGGACCGCCAGGAAACCGCGCCAACGCCCGCCTTCGGCACGGCGATCTCGCTGCATGAAGTGGCGCTCAACAGCATTCATGCCCATGGCCGGTTGGCAGATCGCCAAGCCCTGCGCGTGGCCGGTGAACGCCTGCTGCAGGCCGTCGCCGATGGCAGCCTGATCGCGCCACAGCGCCGCGAGTTCACCTTCTCGGCATTGCCACAGGCTCTGCGGCAACTGAAAGAGGGCCAAGGCGCAGGCAAATGGGTGACGCGCCTCGACTGAACGCCGTGTGCGAGAACTTGGATCCCATTCTGCTACAAGGTATGCTGGGCAATAGCTAAACGCCACTACCCAGGCAGGCTTCGTGCCTGCCTTCAAGGACGAACCCTTTGCCCAGCCACCCTACCCGTCACACCATCGCCCGCCAGTGGCAGCTGCTCAAGCTGCTGCCCGGCCGCCACCCGGGGATGAGTTCCACCCAGTTGCAGGCCGCCCTGACAACCGTGGGCCATATCACCAGCAAACGCACCGTCGAACGCGACCTGGTCGAACTCGCGGCGCTGTTCCCGCTGCAGTGCAACAGCAAAGGCATGCCCTACGGCTGGTACTGGCAACCGGGCCTGAACCTGGGTGAGGCGCATCAGCTGCAGCCCGATGCGCTCACACCCCCGGAACAGGTCGAATTGCACGCCTGGGTCGATGATGCGCTGGCCCGGCGCCTGGAAGCGGCGCCCCTGTCGGCAGATATGCAACTGACGCTGCAAGCGGACGGTGGCGCCACCCTGGTAGCCACCGTCGACGACAACCGTGCGCTGATGGGCTGGCTGCTGTCCCAGGCCGGCTCGATCCGCGTGCAGGCGCCGCAGGCACTGCGCCAGGCCATGCTCGAACAGTTGCGCCAGAGCCTGGCGCTGCACGAGGGTGGTTGTTGACCGGCAAGCAAAAGTCATTGTCCCCCGGGCCGCTTTTTCCCATAGCTGGCCCTGCGCAGAATCTGCTCCTGACAACGCCTCACTATCAGGAGTACCCGATGAAACGCTTCAAGCCCCTGCTGCTCGCCGTCGCCCTGGCGACCACTGCCCAGGCCACCCTGGCCGCCGACTGGCAGACCTCGCCCTACGGCAAACAGGATGAAATCGGCGCCGCCAACCTGCTCACCCCCGAAGTGGTCAAGCAGGCGGTCGGCCTGGTCAAGACCGGCAAGACCTACCCGCTGGCCGTACCGGTGAGCAAAGACCTGCCGGCCTTCCGCCACCGCAGCTTCCACCTGTACAACATCCAGCCTGGCGAACAGGCCGGCCAGACCCTGGGCCGCAACAAGTTCAGCTTCAACGATGAACTGGTCAACGGCTGGACCGGCGTCGGCACCCAGCTCAACGGCATCGGCCACATCGGTATCGACAACGTCTACTACAACGGCAACAAGGCTGCCGACTTCGTCACCGTCGAAGGCGTGACCAAGCTGGGCGTGGAAAAAGTACCGCCAATGGTCACCCGCGGCGTGGTGCTGGACATGACCGCTCACTACGGCAAGGCCATCGTGCCGGGCGGCACCTCGTTCACCGTCGACGACATCAAGGCCGTGCTCAAGAAAGAAGGCATTACCCTGCGCAAGGGTGACGTGGTGCTGTTCAACACCGGTTGGCTGGAACTGATCGGCAAGGACAACCAGCAGTTCCTCGCCACCGAACCGGGCATCGACCTGCCGGCGGCCGAGTGGCTGGCTGACCAGGGCATTGTCGCCTTTGGTGGCGATACCTGGGCTTCGGAGGTGTACCCGAACCCGACCGGTGAAGAATTCCCGGTCAACCAGTTCATGCTGGCCAAGCGCGGCATCTACAACCTGGAGCTGATCGACACCCGCGCGCTGGTGAAGGACAAGGCGTTCGAGTTCCTGTTCGTGCTGGGCCAGCCCCTGTACAAGGGCTCGACCCAGGTGAACATCAACCCCGTGGCGATTCACTGATCGCCGCGCCTGAAGGCTGACACGGTACCTGTGGGAGCGGGTTCACCCGCGAAGAAAGCGACACGGTGCATGGCACCGGCTTCGCCGGTGTTCGCGGGCTTGCCCGCTCCCACAGGAACCGCGCATTTTCTGAGCCCCGCGCCAAACCTGTGGGAGCGGGCAAGCCCGCGAAGGGCCGCAAAGCGGCCCCAATTTGCCTAACTGACCGGGATTAGGGTTCACCCGCTCCCACAGGTGCCTACGTTCAGTCAGGCGATTCAGAACGTACCGGGGAACGCCCCGCCATCGATCAACAGGTTCTGCCCAGTGATGTACCCGGCATGCGCACTGCACAGGAACGCGCAGTAAGCGCCGAACTCGCCGGCACTGCCAAAGCGAGCCGCCGGGATGGCCTTGCGTCGCGACTGGGCGGTGGCTTCCACATCGCCACCTGCCGCTTTCAAGGTCTTCTGCAGGCGCGCCGTGTCGAACGCCCCAGGCAGCAGATTATTCAGCGTCACGTTGCTGCCCGCCAGGCGCTGCTGACGGGCCAGGCCAGCGATGAAGCCGGTCAGGCCACTGCGCGCACCATTGGACAAGCCAAGAATATCGATCGGCGCCTTCACCGCGCCGGAGGTGATGTTCACCACCCGGCCAAACCCGCGCTCGGCCATGCCATCGACCACCGCCTTGATCAGCTCGATGGGGGTAAGCATGTTGGCGTCCAGTGCCTTCAGCCAGTCCTCGCGGCCCCAGTCGCGGAAGTCGCCCGGGGGCGGGCCACCGGCATTGTTGACCAGGATATCCACCTGCGGGCAGGCTGCCAGCAGCGCCTGGCGCACCTCGGCGTCGGCGACATCACCGGCCACCGTGCGCACCTCGATGCCCGGGCAGGCCGCGCGCAACTCGGCTGCGGTCTGCTCCAGGGTGGCCTGGGTGCGGGCATTGATGACCAGGTTGACGCCTTCTTTGCCCAGCGCCTCGGCGCAGCCTTTGCCCAGGCCCTGGCTGGCCGCGCAGACGATGGCCCAGCGGCCGGTAATGCCTAGATCCATTGGGTTGCTCCTTGATGCAATGCAGTTACAGGGTCACTGGATCGGCGAAAACGCGGCAGGCATCAACAGCTTCGATTCCATCCGCACCAGCATCGGGAAGGCCACGGGGATGAAACGCTCCAGCCAGTCCGCATCGCGGTACAGGGCGGCGCGGCGCTCGATGCGGTCGTCAAGGCTCTCGTAGGCCCAGATGTGCACCACCTGGTTCAGTTCGCCAATCTCGGTGTACCACCAGCCCACCAGCTTGGCGTAGCGCGAGATCACCGGCAAGCCTTCCTTTTCGAAGTGCTCCAGGTATTGCTTCATCTTGCCGATGTGCAGGGTGTAGGTACGCATTTCATAGAACATGGTCGTGGTTCCGTAAAGGTTCAGAGGTTGCCGTGGTAGGCGTCGGTGATCAGGCGCTCGACATCGCGCGCGGTGGTCAGGCGTGGGTTGACGAGCACGTTGCCGCTGCGCATCGAGTCGCTGACCATCTGCGGCAGGAACTCCAGGTCCACGCCCAGTTCACGGATGGTCGCGGGAATGCCGATGGCCTGGTTCAGGGCCGCCACTGCATCTACCGTGCGTGCCGCGGCCTGCTCCACGCTGAGCCCGGTCACATCGGCGCCCAGGGCAATGGCGATGTCGCGGAAGCGCTCCGGGCAGGCCGGCAGGTTGAACTTGATCACGTAAGGCAGCAGGGCGGCGTTGGCGATGCCATGGGGGATGTTGAACACCCCGCCGAAGGTGTGGGAAATGGCATGCACGTTGCCCAGCTTGGATTGCGAGAACGCTACCCCGGCCAGGAACGAGCCCAGCAGCATCTGCTCGCGGGCCGCCATGTCGGTGCCGACGAAGTAGGTTTTTTCCAGGCTGCCGGCAATCATGCGAATGGCCTGCAGGGCCATGGCCTGGCTGATCGGGTTGGCATGGCGCGACACATACGACTCGATGGCGTGGGTCAGGGCATCCATGCCGGTGGCGGCGGTGATGGCCGCAGGCAGCTTCAGGGTCAGTGCCGGGTCGAGGATGGCCAGGCGCGGGAACAGCCGCGGGCTGACGATCACCGTCTTGAACAGCGTGCGCTTGTTGGTGAACACGGTCGACGCCGTGCATTCGCTGCCGGTACCGGAGGTGGTCGGGATGGCGAAGATCGGCAGCGGCGGCTGGGTCAGTTTGTCGTAGCCCTCGTAGTCGAGGATGTTGCCAGGGTTGGTGGCCATCGCCGCCACGCCCTTGGCGGTGTCGATGCTGCTGCCGCCGCCCACGCCGATCACGGCGGTGCAGTTGCGCTCTTTCAGCAGCGCCACGGCAGCGTCGAGCACGTCGGTGCCGGGGTTGGCTTCAACGGCGCAGAACAGCTGGTAGTCGATGCCCGCCTGCTCCAGCGAGGCGAAGAAGCCGGCCAGGATGCCAGCGTCGATCAGGCCCTGATCGGTGACCACCAGCAGGGTGCCGTCCACGTACGGCTTGAGCAGCGCACCGGCCTGGTCGGCCAGGCCCGCGCCACATTTGGCAATGGTGGGGAAATGGAACTGGAATTGGCTCATGAGGGGTCCTCAGGCAACTGCGTTGTTCTTGTTGTGCCCGCCGTGACGCTGGCGGGCCGTGCCGGGGCAATCTAGAGCGCGGGCCAGGGCCGCCGATAATGAAAAGAGCTGATCCGCCAATAACCACTGCTTATCCCCTGCCTGGGTAATAAGCAGGCGTTATTGGCGGATCAGCTCTTTTCATTACCTGCACTGCCGGCAGCGCTCCAACAATCGGCCTGCGTAGTTGCTACGCCTCCCGATAATCACAACAACGAGCTCCTGCGATGAAGACCATCCCCTCCCCGGCCGACCTGGCGCTGCCCGCTGCGGCCCCGATGACCACGGTGCGCTGGCGCATCTTCCTGATCCTGTTGCTGCTGACCGCAATCAACTACATCGACCGCGCCTCGCTGTCGGTGGCGCTGCCGCTGATCGCCCCCGAATTCAACCTGACGCCGGCCATGGAAGGGCTGATGCTCAGTGCGTTCTTCTGGTCCTATGCCTTGATGCAGATCCCTGGCGGCATGCTGCTGGACCGCTTCCACACCCGCGGCATCATTGGCGCGGCAACTGTGGCCTGGGGCCTGTTCCAGGCACTGGGCGCGGCCTCGCACAACTGGCTGGTACTGCTGCTGACGCGTATCGGCCTGGGCGTGGCCGAGTCGCCGATCATGCCCGCCGGGGCCAAGCTCAATGGCGCCTGGCTGACGCCTAACGAACGAGGCCGTGGCGCGGTGCTGGTGGATGGCGGCGCGCCGCTGGGCAGCGCCCTGGGGGCGATCCTGATTTCCGGGCTGATTGCCTGGCTGGGTTCGTGGCGGTTGGCCTTCGTGGTGGCCGGGGTCGGCACCGTATTGGCCGGCATCCTGGCGTGGAAGTACATCCGCAACCACCCCAGCGAGCACCCGGGGGTGAACGAGGCCGAGCTGCGCCACATCACCGAAGGCAACGCCAGCGCCCATGCCGCGGCAGCCAAGGCCAGGCTGCCGCTGCGCGAGCTGCTCAAGGACCGTTCGATCTTTGCCATGTTCGCCGGCTACAGCTGCATCCTGGCAGTGTTCTACGGCCTGCTGACCTGGATGCCGAGCTACCTGCACAAAGCCCACGGCCTGAACATCTCGGCCATGGGCGGGGCGACCTTCCTGATCTTCATGTGCGGGTTTGTCGGCGAACTGATCGGCGGCTGGATCGGTGACCGCTGGCGGGCCAGCGGTGCCTCGCCGAACCTGGTGATGCGCACCATGTTCAGCGGTTCGGCGCTGGTGGCGGCGCTGTGCATCCTGGCGGCAGCCTATGTGGGCGAGACCGTCGCGGTGATCAGCCTGCTGTGCGTGGCGATGTTCTTCATCCGTTGGTGCGGGATGTACTGGTGCCTGCCGGCGATCATCGGCGGGCCGTCGCGCACCGGCGTGCTGGGTGGCACCATGAACTTCTGCGGCAACATGGCCGGAGTGCTGGTGCCGATCGTGATCGGGCTGATCGTGCAGTTCACCGGGGATTACTTCTTTGCGCTGATCTTCTTTGTGGTGGCTGCGGTGTTGATTGCGGTGTTTTCCAGCTTGATCGATTACCGCGAGCGGCAGTTCTGAGACCTAGATTGCGAGATCCCTGTGTGGCTTCAGCCGCGAACACCGGCAGAGCCGGTGCCATCCACCGCGTCGCCTGCTTCGCGGGTGAACCCGCTCCCACAGGTACGGCGCAGGCCTCGGGCTCACGCTTTACCTGTAGGAGCGGCCGTGGCCGCGAACACCGGCGTAGCCGGTGCCATCAACCGCGTCGCCTGCTTCGCGGGCTTGCCCGCTCCCACAGGTACGGCGCAGGCTTCGGGTTCACGCTTTACCTGTGGGAGCGGCCGCGAACACCGGCGTAGCCGGTGCCATCCACCGCGTCGCCTGCTTCGCGGGTGAACCCGCTCCCACAGGGACGGCGCAGGCTTCGGGCTTGCGCTGTACCTGTGGGAGCGGCTTCAGCCGCGAACACCGGCGCAGCCGGTGCCATCCACCGCGTCGCCTGCTTCGCGGGTGAACCCGCTCCCACAGGGACGGCGCAGGCTTCGGGATCACGCTGTACCTGTAGGAGCGGCCGTGGCCGCGAACACCGGCGTAGCCGGTGCCATCCACCGCGTCGTATTCTTCGCGGGTAGACCCGCTCCCATAGGGGGCCGCAACAGGGCTCAACCGGCCGTAAGCTCCTCCACCAGCAACCGCGCCGCCGGCGACAGCGGCGCTGCTACCCGGTGCACGATCCCGAACGGCTCGCTCAGTGCCCGCAGTTGCACTGCCAGCGACACCAGCAACCCGCGCTGCTCGGCAAAGGCCGCCACGGCGCTGGGGATCACCGCCACCAGCGTCGGGTCGTCTTCCAGCAGCATGAAGGTGGCAAAGGTGGAGAAGGTTTCCAGCGGGTAGCGTGGCACCTCCACCCCCGCCTCGCTCAATTCACGCTCCAGCGCCTGGCGCATTGGCATGTTCGCCGGGTAGACGATCCAGCGATACTGGCTCAGGTCGCCAACTTCCAGCGCCGCCGCACCGGCCAGCGGGTGCTGCGGGTGCGCGACCACCGCCAGCGGCTCCTGGGCCAGTTCGACAAAGGCGTAGTCCGCCGCGTTGCGGCCCAGCCCTGGCCGGCAGATGGCCAGGTCCAGGCGCCCTTCATCAAGCTGGGCCAGCAGGTTGGCACTGGTGTTCTCGGCGATCTCCACCGCCAGTTGCGGCTGCTTGCGGCGCAACCGCCCGAGGGCGCCGACCAGGGTCGGCATGGCACCCATGATGCTACCCACCGCCAGCCGCCCACCCTGGCCCTGGACGATGCCAAGCACCTCTTCGCGCAAATGCCCCAGGTCACTGTGAATCAAGCGCGCATATCGCATCACGCAACGGCCTACGTCATTGGCCACCAGGCCGCTGGGCAGGCGCTGGAACAACGGCACACCCAGCACCTCTTCCACCTCGCGCAAGGCCTTGGTGGCCCCGGGCTGGGAAATCGCCATGGCCTCCGCCGCCTTGTGCAGGGAGCCGCAACGGTCCAGTTCGATGAGCAGGCGTAACTGACGCAGGCGCAGGCGGGAAAAAATGGAGTCCAGGGAGGGGATCATCGGGCAGGCTCGGCATGGGTCTTGTAATGCCGAGCACTATAGAGGGTTGTCAACGGGCGATTGTTGAGTTTACGGCAAATGTCCTTTGCCCTGAAGACACGCCCGGCAAGCTCACGCCACGCGCCGACGCGACAGGCAGGCATACCCCAGGCCCAGCACGCTGGCCGCCAATATGCCCAGCAGCACTATCAGCTCGCGGCTGTAACGGGCCACCCAGGCCGGGAAACCGATGACCTCGCGGTAAACCTGTATGTCAGCCTTGCCATCGGCGTGACTGATGCTGACCCCGCCCTGGCGGATCTGCGAGTAGTCCGCATCGAAATACACCCATACCTTGCACGCGCCACCCGGCTCGATGACGGGGATGTCCGCTTGCATGGTGGAGGTTTCCAGGATGGTGTCATTGCCAGCTGCATCGCGCACCTGCACCAGGCCTTTCGCCGGCAGGCGGATTTTCACCAGGCGCACCTGCGCATCACCGCTGTTGCGCAGCTCGATGAGCAGACCGGTACGGTGGTCGACCAGCCCGGCCTCGAAGGGCTTGGCGAACAACTGGGCATACGGCGCCTGGGCCATTTCGATCAGCCGCTCGACCTGATCGTGGCTCAACCCGCCCTCGCTGATGGCATTGATACGCCCCTGCAACTGCTCGTACTTGAGCTGCTCGCTGGCTTTGGTGATGCGTTCGCTGAACTGGCTGGGATAGGTGAGGTAGGCATAGGTCAGCGATGCCTCCAGGCGCGGGTTGCCCCTGAGCAACCCATAGGCGGCCAGCAGGACCATCAGGCCAAGCAGCACGGCTACGAGGAGTTTCCCCACCTTGTCCCAGCTCAATGCGAACTTCCTTCTGTCGTGATACAGAGATTCAAACTGGCCAAGGGTGCCAAGTTCATGGTCCCCAGGCAAGCCTGACTAAGGCTCCTGCTCGCCTCCCCGAGCCTGGCGCAACTGCTGCAACTGGCCGTCGATCAGCGCCTTGGCCATGCCTGCCAGGTAATACGTGGCCTGCATCATCGCCTTGCGGTCACCGGGCCGGTCGATGGCCTTGCGGGTGATTTCGGTAATGCAGCCCATGATGCTCGAGGCCTCCATCAGCGCCGTACGCATTGGCAACTGCGCGTTCATCTGCACCAGTTCGGCGCCGCCGTTGCCAAAACGGCCCGCTGCACGCACGACATTGAGGTTGCTGCTTTCTTTCGGAGTGTCTTTGTCCATGTCCATTCCTCGGGGTTACGAGCGTGCCGAGACTAGGGCGCTGCCTGCCCCGCCACAATAACCTTGGGGGTGGAAAGGCTTACTTTCGGAAATGGACTACAAGGAACCTACAAAGGGGATGCTCCACCACCACTCAGGCTCTTGACCGGCAACCGGCAGTGACGGACGATCAATCTCCCCCCACAAGGATGAATACCATGCTACGGATACTGGGCAGAGCCTCCTCCATCAATGTACGAAAAGTCCTGTGGGCGTGCGCCGAGTTCGAGGTCGCGTTCGAGCGCGAAGACTGGGGGGCGGGTTTCAAGGCGACGGACAGCGCCGAGTTCCTTGCGTTGAACCCCAACGCCATGATCCCGGTGATCCAGGATGGCGACTTCACCCTGTGGGAATCCAACAGCATCATCCGCTACCTGGCCACGCACTATGGCGCCACCGGGTTCTACCCGGGCGAAGCGCAGGCGCGGGCCAGGATCGACCAGTGGATCGACTGGCAGGCCTCGGACCTCAACCGTTCCTGGAGCTACGCGTTCATGTCGCTGGTCAGGCACTCGCCCGCCCACCAGGACCCACAGGCCCTGGCCGCCGGCTGCGCGGACTGGGCGCGCTACATGCACATTCTCGACCGCCAGCTGGCAAGCACCGGTGCCTACGTGGCCGGCAGCCAGTTTACCTTGGCCGACATCCCCATTGGCCTGTCGGTCAACCGCTGGTTCGAAACGCCGTTCGAGCACCCGCACCTGCCGGCCGTGCGCGATTATTACGAGCGGCTGAGCGAGCGCCCGGCCTACCACCTGCATGGCCGTAACGGTACGCCGTGATGGGCAAAACTGTGGGGCTGCCTTGCAGCCCATCGCGACACAAGGCCGCTCCTACAAGGAATCGCGGTTTCCTGTAGGAGCGGCCTTGTGTCGCGAAAGGGGCGCAAAGCGCCCCCAGGAACTCAAGCCCTTACACCGCTGCCCGATCCCCCAATGCCACCGCCCGCCCACGCCAGGCAAACATCAATACCATCACCAACCCAACCGCCGCCATCGCCGCCCCCGCCAGGGAAACCGCCGAATACCCCAGCCCGGCATTGATCACCGCCCCCCCCAGCGCCGCACCAATCGCATTCCCCAGGTTGAACGCCCCGATGTTCACCGCCGACGCCAGGTTGGGCGCATCCTTGGCCGCCTCCATCACCCGCATCTGCAGCGGCGGCACCAGGGCAAAGCTGGCAGCGCCCCACACCAGGATCGCCAGCGCAGTCGGCAGCGGCCAGTCCATCACCAGCGGGAACACCAGCAACACCGCAATCAGCACGGCCAGCGACAGCATCAGGGTACGGTCGATCGAGCGGTCCGCCGCCTTGCCACCCCACACGTTGCCCAAGGTCAGGCCGACACCGAACAACACCAGCATGGCCGTGACGAAGGTAGTGGACGCTGCCGCCTCGCTCTGCAGGATCGGCGCGATGTAGGTGAATACCGTGAACATCGCGCTGGAGCCCACCACGGTCAGCAGCAATGCCGCCAGCACCGGCCCGCGGCCCAGCACGCGGATTTCGGCCATGGCCCCGCCACCCTTGGGCGACGGCACATTGGGCAGTGCGTACCAGAGGGTGGTCATTGCCACCAGGCCGAGCCCGGCGATGCCCCAGAATGCCGTGCGCCAGCCCAGCATTTCACCGAACCAGGTCGCCAGCGGCACTCCGCCGATGGTGGCCAGGGTCAACCCCATGAACATGGCCGCCACGGCCCCGGCGCGCTTCTCGGGCGGCACCACGCTGGCCGCGACGATCGAACCGATGCCGAAGAACGCACCGTGGTTCAGCGAGGTGACCACGCGGGCGACCAGCAGGCTGGCGTAGTCGCTGGCCAGGGCCGACATCAGGTTGCCGAGGGTGAAAATGGCCATCAGCCCGATCAGCAGGTAACGCCGTGGGATCTTCACCGTGGCCAAGGTCATCAGCGGTGCGCCGATCAGCACACCGATCGCATAGGCACTGACCAACAATCCGGCAGCGGGGATGGAGACGCCAAGGTCGGTGGCGATGCTGGGCAACATGCCCATGGGGGCGAACTCGGTGACCCCGATGCCGAAGGCACCGATGGCGAGTGCGACAAGAGGTGGATTGATACGCATGGCAAGCTCCTTATCTGTGCTGCAAATGCTACGATCCGAAGCTGAGCCGCACTAGACTGCATTTTTGCGAACCACCTTTGCTGAAGGGGCACAAATGGACTTCAGTGGAAGATCCGGAGAGATGGAAATATTTGCCAAGGTGGCCCAGGAGGGCAGCCTGTCCGCCGCCGCCCGGGCGCTGGGCCTGACGCCTTCGGCGGTGAGCCGCATCCTCGCGCGCACCGAACAGCGCCTGGGCACCCGCCTGCTGCTGCGCACCACCCGGGCGATCACCCTCACGCCCGAGGGCGAAGCGTACCTGCGCGGTGCACGGCGGGTGCTGGCCGACATGCTAGAAGTGGAAGAGGCCATCACCGACCAGGGCGTGCCACGCGGGCGCTTGCGGGTCAGCGCAGCGCTGGGCCATGGCCGCTTGACCGTGGTGCCGTTGCTGGCAGCGTTCAGCGCGCGCTACCCGCAGGTGCTGGTCGACCTTACCCTCAGCGACGAAGTGGCCGACATTCTCGGCGGCCAGGCCGACGTGGCGCTGCGCTTCGGCCACCTGCCGGACAGTTCGTTGAGCGCCCGCGCCATTGGCGAAACCGGCCAGGTGATCGTCGCCTCGCCCGAGTACCTGGCGCGCTGCGGTACGCCGCTTGTGCCAGAGGACCTGGCCCGGCACAACTGCCTGCGTTTCAACTTCCGCCGCGCCGCACCCGACTGGCCGTTCCGTCGCGACGGGCAGGCGTTTTCATTGAAGGTGACGGGCAATATCGAATGCAGCAGCGGCGAGGCCCTGGCGCAGTTGGCAAGGCTCGGCGCCGGCGTGGCGCGCATCGGTACCTTTACCGTGGCCGATGACCTGGCCGACGGGCAGCTGGTGCCCTTGCTGGAGGCGTACAACCCCGGTGATCGCGAGCCGATCCATGCGGTGTTCGTCGGCGGCCCGGCGATGCCGGCGCGGGTGCGGGTGTTCGTGGATTTTCTGGTGGAGCAACTGTCAGTCCTGCCCAGCGCCTTGTAGGAGCGGCCTTGTGTCGCGAAAGGGCTGCAGAGCAGCCCCAGCAGACTATGCACAGTTGCTGAAATCCAGGGGCCGCTTTGCGGCCCTTTCGCGACACAAGGCCGCTCCTACAGAATCGCGCTGTACAGGATCCCTTGCCCTCGGCTCATGTTCAGGAGTTACTTCATGCCCTACCCCATCGAACAGAAACTGGTCATCGGCGTTGCTTCGAGTGCGCTGTTCGACCTCACCGTCTCGGACGACATCTACCAGACCCAGGGCGTCGAGGCTTACCGCCAGCACCAGCAGCAGAACCTGGACGAACCCTTCCCCAAGGGCGTGGCGTTCCCGTTCATTCGCCGCTTCCTGAGCATCAACCAGGCCTTCCCCGAGCAGTTGCCGGTGGAGGTGGTGCTGCTGTCGCGCAACTCGCCGGAAACCGGCCTGCGGGTGTTTCGCTCGATCAGCCACTACCAGCTGGACATCACCCGCGCGGCGTTCATGTCGGGCCGCTCGCCCTACGAGTACATCCCGGCGTTCAATGCCTCGCTGTTTCTCAGCGCCAACGAGGAAGATGTGCAGAAAGCCATCGACGCCAACTACCCGGCCGGGCGGGTGCTGCCGACACGCATCTACGATGACGAGATCGACACCGAACTGCGGGTAGCCTTCGACTTTGACGGGGTGATTGCCGATGACGAGGCCGAGCGCGTGTACAAGCGCGACGACAACCTGGACGAGTTTCAGGAGCATGAACGCGTGCGCAAGGGCATCCCGCATTCGCCGGGGCCGCTGGCGGACCTGTACCGCAAGCTTTCGCTGATTCGCATGCTCGAAGACCGCAAGTTGGCCGAGGACCCGGCGTACAAGCGCATCTTGCGGATTGCCATCGTGACGGCGCGCAATGCCCCTTCGCACGAGCGGGTGGTGACGACGTTGAAGGATTGGGGCGTATCGCCGGACGAGTGCTTCTTTCTGGGCGGGATGGAAAAACCCAGGGTGCTGTCGATACTGAAGCCGCATGTGTTCTTTGATGACCAGCGCAGCCATTTGCAATCGCCGGCGGGGGATTTGCCGATGGTGCATGTGCCGTTCGGGGTGGCGAATCGCGAGCGCTCGGTAGCGGACTCTGCGCTCGACGTGCCCCACAGGTACAGCGTTGCTCCCGAGGTTGTCGCTGAACCTGTGGGAGCGGCCTCGTGTCGCGAAAGGGCCGCAAAGCGGCCCCAGGATTGATGCGCAACAGTTGAAATTGCTGGGGCTGCTCTGCAGCCTCCGCCCGCTTTACTCAGCTCGCCCAGCAGGACTGCCGAATGACGCTGCAGAAATTCCCAGGCCGGAATGCAGGCTCCTTGTCCGCGATCACATCCGCCTTCACGTTGCCAAACGTGGTCTGCGGCTTGTGCCGGATCCCGTCATAAAACGCCTGGATGATCGCCTCCTTGAACCGCTCCCCACGCGGGTGCGCCTGGACCACGGCGTCCCGCGCGGCAATCCCCAACCCTTCGTGGTGCAGCCCCAGCACATCAGTTTCTACCCCCGCCGTAACCAGGGCGATCAGCGGGTGCATGTGCTCTGGAATACCCGGCGTGGTATGCAGCGCGATCGCCGTCCACACACGCTCGACATCGCGCTCGTCCACGCCGTGGCGCTGGAGGAAATCGCGCGCCGCATTGGCACCGTCCACCTCGAAGCGGCAGCAATCGCTGCTGTGCTGATGGGTAAGGCCCATGTCATGGAACATGCAGCCTGCGTACAACAGTTCACTGTCGTAACGCAGCCCCAGCCGCTGCCCGGCAAGGGCCGCGAAGTAGAACACCCGGCTGGAGTGGTGGAACAGCAAAGGGGAAGCCGTGTCACGGACGAGCTCGGTGATTTCCCGAGCCATGGCGCTGTCGGGCACCTGGATACCGGCGATGGATGAGGACATGGTCGCTCCTGGGTGGGTTGATGACGAGCCCAGTCTGCGGTCGTGAGCCAATGCCCTCAATTGACTTGTAACGCCAGATACTGCCATTGTCGGCGGATTACGGACTTGCGGCGCAACGCCCGGAGCCACCATGCCCTCTGCCCCCATCACGGTCGCCATCCTGGCCATGCCCGGCGTACAACTGCTGGATGCCTGCGGCCCGCTCGATGTGTTCGCCGAAGCCAACCGCCAGGCCGGCCGTGACGCCTATCGCCTACTGTTGCTGGCTTGCGAACCGGGGCCGCTGGTGAGCTCTTCCGGTACGCGCCTGGTCGCCGACGGCTGGATCGGCGAAGACCTGGAAGCCATCGACACCTTGCTGGTCGCCGGCACGCCGCAGGCTGCCGAGCAATACCTGCGCCCCGGCATTCTCGACTGGCTGCGGCAACGCGCGGGCGCTTGCCGGCGTTACGGCTCGGTGTGCACGGGGGCGTTTGCCCTGGCGGCTGCCGGGTTGCTGGATGACCGGCGTGTGACCACCCACTGGGCCGTGGTGCAGCCTCTGGCCGAGCGTTATCCGCGGGTGCAGGTGGATGCCGACGCCATTCAGGTGCATGACGGCAACCTGCGTACCGCTGCGGGGGTAACGGCCGGGCTGGACCTGGCACTGGCCCTGGTGGAAGAAGACCTGGGGCGGGATATTGCCAAGCAGGTTGCCGGGCACCTGGTGATGTACTTCAAGCGGCCTGGCGGGCAGCTGCAGTTCAGCCGGCAAGGCGGGACGTCGCCGGTCGGGCGTTCGGCATTGCAGGGGTTGCAGCGTTACGTGGCCGCCAACCCCGCACTGGACCACGGGGTTGCCAGCCTGGCTGCGCGGGTTGGGCTGAGCCCGAGGCATTTTGCACGGGTGTTTCAGGGTGATGTGGGCATGACCCCGGCCGCGTGGGTGGAGCTGGCGCGGGTGAATGCTGCGCGGGCGCGGCTGGAGGCTGGGCGAGAGGCACCGAAGCAGGTGGCGGCGCTGTGCGGGTTTGCCAATGCGGATACGTTGCGGCGGGCGTTCGTGAAGCATGTGGGGGTGACGCCGGCGGAGTATCGCAAGCGGTTTGGGCGGTCGGGGTGAGGTGAACCGTGGTATGTGCGCTCGCGCCGGGTACGCTTTAGCGACCCGGCCGAGGCTGTGCGCTCCATCGCTAGGTCAGCTTAGCGAGGGCCACCGCCCTGATGGCCGCCAAAGCCACCGCCGCCACCGTGGCCACCACCATGACCACCGCCACCACCCGGCGGCATGAACATCCAGCAGCCTGACAAGGCCGATACCAGCGCCGCAACCAGAGCTGCGCGGAAAAGGTGTTTCGACTTCATTGGAACGCTCCACAAGGCTAGATCTGCTGCCTGCCATTACCAGGTTCGGCAGCGGGCGGATTCTAGAGCGGCAGCGTGATGGCCCGGGGAAACTTTGCATATCTTTACAGTCGTACTGGCAATCAGGGAGGACCGTTGCCTGTGATTGCGGCTTGCATGCCTGTAGAGCAGGCTAGCCCATCCGCCAATCATCGCCCGGCATGATACGCCGCATGAACTCATCGAAGAGCGGCACCGTGAACGCCGTATCACCGTGGTTCGGGCTGTAGATCATCCCTTTCTCGATCAATGCACTGCGCAGCGGTGCGAGCGTGGAAACCTTACGCGCCAGGCTGGCCGCGATATCACCAGAACGATGAGGGCCGGCCCCCAGATCCGCCATGCCACGCAGGTACTTCTTTTCCGCAAGCGTCAGGCGGTCAAAGCGCACCCGGAAGAAGCTCTCATCCAGTGTGGCAATCGCCTGCTCTGAAGCAGTTTCGACATCAGCGCTGGTGATGGGGCTCTGCGTGGCTACATCCCATGAATGCTTGCCCCACTCCTGCAGGAAATAGGGATAGCCCTGTGAATGTGCCAGCACACTTCCCAGCGCCGCTTCTTCGAATGCCACGCCTTCATCTTCTGCAGGCCGTACTACCGCAAACCTTGCGGCCTCAGGAGCAAGCGGGCCGATCTCAGGGAAATCGAACAGTCGCTCCGCATAGGATTTCGCGTTACCACAACGCCCCCGCAATTGAGGCAGGCCAGCCCCAACCAGCGTGACAGGTAACTGGCCCTGGGCACAGCGATGCAAGGCTGTAATCAACGCGGCCAACTGATCTTCGGCAACGTACTGCAACTCGTCGATGAACATCACCAGCGCCGTGTCGGCGCGCTGTGCGGCCTTGCCGGCCTCCTCCAGCAAGGTCGCCAGGTCGCCTTCCAGGTCACCGTTATCAGCCAAGCCAGGTTCTGGCTCCAGGTCCAGGCCTACTTCTATGTCCGCGTAGGCAACCTTCAACGACTTCGCAAAACCGGCAAGGGCTCGCAACCCCCGTTGAGCCAGGTCCCGAGCCGCTTCCACCCGGCTCAGGCGAAGCAGCGCCAGGCGCAATTGAGGCGCCAACAGTGCGGGTAGCGAACGGTTTTCCGGCGCCTCCATGCGTATGGCATGAACACCCTCGGCCTCGGCTTCAATGCGCATTTTTTCGAGCAGTACAGTCTTGCCCACGCCGCGCAAGCCGACCATCAGCACGCTCTTCGCCGCCCGGCCCCGGCGAATGCGGGCGATTGCGATGCTTACCTGCTTGAGCAATGCGTCGCGACCAGCCAATGCCGGCGGCGGCGCGCCTGCTCCCGGGGAATAGGGATTAGCGATCGGGTCCATGACTTATACCGAGTTTAGGAAAGTTATCGAGTTTAGATAACTTAACTAATTTCACTTGATTCGGCAATGTCAGCAAAAGCGAGCCCCTGTGCACAGCACTTTTCTTGAGACCCGACGGTGTTGCCGCTAGCACTTCCGGGCTGTTGCTGGGCACCTTTCACAACCAGCAGCGACAGTGAACCTTTGTGGCATCAGTGGCTCAGTTGTGCAAAGCGCGCTTACCACTCCGACAAGGGATTGCCATGAGAGATGCCCCGTCCACCGCCCTTCCCCAGGCTCGCATCGAACGTGAACTGAGCCTGCGGGCGGTGCTCACCGGCGTAGTGCTGGGCATTCTGCTGACACCCTCGAATGTGTACGCGGGCCTTCGGATCGGCTGGTCGTTCAACATGTCGATCATCGCCTTGCTGGTCGGCTTCGCCCTTTGGCAGGGCCTGGCGGGGCGCAGCAAGGGCCGGCCCGCATGGACGCTGCACGAAAGCAACATCAACCAGACCGTGGCCTCGGCCGCCGCGTCCATCGTTTCTGGCGGGCTGGTCGCGCCGATCCCCGCCTATACCCTGCTCACCGGTCACCAGCTGGACCCGCTGCCGATGATGGCCTGGGTGTTCTCCGTGAGCTTCCTGGGCATCTGGATCGCCTGGTATCTGCGCCCCGCCCTGCTCGATGACCATGGCCTGAAGTTCCCTGAGGGCATGGCGACCCTGGAGACATTGCAGCAGATCTACCGCCACGGCCACGAAGCCATGATGCGGATAAAGGTGCTGTGCAGCGCCGCGTTGCTGTCGGGGCTGGTGAAGTGGATTGACGGGTTCGTCTGGGCGATACCGCGCTGGGCACCCTCGCCTGCGCTTGAGCGCCTGACCTTCACGCTCGATCCTTCGCTGATGCTGGTCGGCTTCGGCGGCATCATCGGTATCCGCGTGGGCCTTACGCTGCTGTTCGGCGCCGCGCTGGCCTGGGGCGGGCTGGCACCGTGGCTGATCGACCATGCCCTGGTGGTGCTGGCCCCGAACGCCAGCGGCCCACAGTTCGCTGCCCTGGTGGAATGGCTGTTGTGGCCGGGCGTCAGCCTGATGGTATGCGCGACCCTGACTTCATTGTCGGTCCGCCTGTTGCAAATGCCCCGGCAAAGGCCCTCCGCCCCGCTGGCAAGCCGGGCAGCGCACGCACGTGGGCGGTTTTCCCTGGCACCTGCGTGCGGGCTGTTATTGTCCATTGCGCTGGTAGTGGCGCTACAGGCGTTGCTGTTCGGCATCGACTGGTGGATGGCGCTGCTGAGTATTCCCTTGGCGATATGCCTTGCGGTGGTCGCCGCGCGCGTGGTCGGTGCCACCGGTATTGCGCCGATCGGCGCCATCGGCAAGCTGTCGCAGCTCAGCTTTGGCCTGGTCGCCCCGGGCCAGGTGGCCATCAACCTGATGAGCGCCAACACTGCCGGCGGCGCGGCCGGGCAAGCCACCGACCTGATGAACGACTTCAAGGTTGGCCAGGCGATCGGCGCCACGCCACACAAGCAACTGATTGCACAGTGCCTGGGCATCCTCATCGGCAGCATGACGAGCGTGCTGGTGTACCTGGTGCTGATTCCCGATCCGCAGACCCTGCTGCTTAGCGAGCAATGGCCCGCACCGGCCGTGGCGACCTGGAAAGCCGTGGCCCAGACCCTGATGCAGGGGCTGGGGGCTCTGTCGCCGGAGCTGCGCTGGGCGATCGTGGCCGGCAGCGCGGCAGGCGTACTGCTGGGCGTGCTGGACAGCCTGCTGCCGCAATGGGTGGCGCGCTGGCTGCCGAGTACCGGCGCGCTGGGGCTGGCGTTCATACTGCCGGCATCGATCAGCATGATGATGGGGCTCGGCGCGGTGGTTACCTGGCTGGTCGGTTGCCGTTGGCCGAGCGTTACAGAGCGGTTTGCGATCACGGCCGCAGCGGGGCTGATTGCCGGGGAAAGCATTACCGGGGTGGCGGCATCGTTCTGGGAGATGGTGCGGATGCTGTAGCGGTTGGCGTGGCTCGGCCATGCTGCTTGCGTGCCATTTACAACGTTCTAACGCGCCCTTGAATGCGATGGGCTGCTGCCGGGCAGCCCATCGCGCGTTCACGCTTGACCCATACCCTCCCCCCGCCACATGCTCGATCGCTCCACCCACGCTCAAGGAACGATTGCATGAAGCTGGAAACCCTCGCCATCCACGCAGGCTTCAGCCCCGACCCGACCACCCGGGCAGTGGCCGTACCGATCTACCAGACCACTTCCTTCGCCTTCGACGACACCCAGCACGGCGCCGACCTGTTCGACCTGAAGGTGGCCGGCAACATCTACTCGCGCATCATGAACCCCACCAACGACGTGCTCGAGCAGCGCATGGCCGCCCTGGAGGGCGGGGTTGGCGCGCTGGCGGTGGCCTCGGGCATGGCGGCCATCACCTACGCCATCCAGACCGTCGCCGAGGCCGGCGACAACATTGTCTCGGTGGCCAAGCTGTACGGCGGCACCTACAACCTGCTGGCCCACACCCTGCCGCGCATGGGCATCCATACCCGCTTCGCCGCCCATGACGACATCGACGCCCTCGAAGCATTGATCGATTCGCGTACCAAGGCGGTGTTCTGCGAGTCCATCGGCAACCCTGCCGGCAATATCGTCGACATCGCCGCGCTGGCCGAGGCCGCCCACCGCCATGGTGTGCCGCTGATCGTCGACAACACCGTGGCCACCCCGGTGCTGTGCCGGCCGTTTGAGCACGGTGCCGATATCGTCGTGCACTCGCTGACCAAGTACATCGGCGGCCACGGCACCAGCATTGGCGGCATCGTCATCGACTCCGGCAAGTTCCCCTGGGCCGACAACAAGGAACGCTTCGCCCTGCTCAACACCCCCGACCCGTCCTACCACGGCGTCACCTACACCGAAGCCTTCGGCCCCGCCGCCTTCATCGGCCGCTGCCGCGTGGTGCCGTTGCGCAACACCGGTGCCGCGCTGTCGCCGTTCAATGCCTTCCTGATCCTGCAAGGGCTGGAAACCTTGGCCCTGCGCATGGAACGCCACACCGAGAACGCGCTGAAGGTCGCCCGCTACCTGCAAGCCCACGAGCAGGTGGCGTGGGTGAAATATGCAGGGCTGCCCGACCACCCCGAGCATGAACTGGCCCGGCGCTACACCGGCGGCAAACCGGCGTCGATCCTGTCGTTCGGCATCAAGGGCGGCCAGGCGGCCGGCGCGCGCTTCATCGATGCACTGCAGCTGGTGGTGCGCCTGGTGAACATCGGCGACGCCAAGTCGCTGGCCTGCCACCCCGCCTCCACCACCCACCGCCAGCTCAACGACGAGGAACTGGAGAAGGCCGGCGTGCCACGGGACATGGTGCGCCTGTCGATCGGCATCGAGCACAGCGACGACATCATCGCCGACCTGGCCCAGGCGCTGGAGGCCAGCCGCGGTTGATTCATCTGCGCCCTACCCAATGCCTACGGCGGGCGCACCTTTCGCACATATGGATAGCCCTGCGATGACCCTGTTCTACCTCAAGCTGATCGTCACCCCGCTACTGATGTGGGCCATCTCCCTCGCCTCGCGTCGCTGGGGTGGCCTGCTCGGTGGGTTGCTTTCCGGCCTGCCGATCACTTCGGCCTTGGTAATGACCTTCCTGTGCCTGGAACAGGGCACGGCCTTTGCCTTGGGTGCGGTGCCCGGCGCGCTGGGCGGCCTGGCGGCGGTGCAGGCCACTTACACTTTCTACCTGTTCGCTACACGCAGGCTCGGCATCGGCCCGGCCGTATTACTGGCGATGCTGTTCTATGGTGTAGCGGCCTATGCGTTTACCCACGGGGGCAACCTGTACCTGTCGATTGCCGTGGCGCTGGTGCTGATTGGCGTGCTAATACGCGCCAGCGGCCGCGAGCCCAGGCCGGATGCCCTGGCCCGGCCCCGGCAGCGGTTTTGGGAGATCCCTCTGCGCATGGTGTCTGCCACTTCGTTGCTGATGGTCATCACAAGCCTGGCCAACTGGTTGGGCCCGGCGGCCAGCGGCATGCTGGCGCCGATCCCGGTGATTGCCTGGCCGCTGGTGGTGTTCGCCCATGTGCAAAATGGCCGTGCCGGAATGGCGGCGATGGTGCGGGGCAATGCGATCGGGGCGGTGGGGGTGATCGCGTTTTATCTGGTGTTGGCAGGGCTGCTCGAAAGGTGGGGCGTGGCCGTTACCATCAGCCTGGCCATGCTCTGCGCCGTGGTGCTGACCGTGGCGCTCGCTGCGGCATTGCAACGGGCCTGATACACCGCGACACAAGGCCGCTCCTGCAACTGACCGCGTTAAACGATCAGGTGAAGCTGGCTCTGCCCTGCTTCACCACTTCGAGCTACGATAACGCCTCGCCCTCCCAAGGCCCGGACAGCGCCATGCCCAGAACGAGCAAAGTCACCGACCCGTCCTACGAATTGATGGACGACCACGAAGGCCACTCGCTGATCTACCGCCAGCATGGCTTCCCCAGCCCGCTGGTGCGCTGGCACTTTCACAAGGAATACGAGCTGCACCTGATCGTCGCCAGTGCCGGCAAGGTATTCATTGGCGACTACATCGGCAACTTCGCCCCCGATACGCTATTCCTCACCGGCCCCAACCTGCCGCACAACTGGATCAGCCAGATGGCCCCCGACGAGGTGGTGGACAAGCGCGACATGCTGGTCAACTTCACCGACGAAGTGCTGGAGGACGGTAGCCAGGTGTTCTCCGAGCTTGGCCAGCTGGCCCCGCTGCTGGCGCGGGCGCGCTATGGCATCGAGTTCCGCGACCCGGCGCTGATCGCCGAAAGCCGCATGCTGCTGCAACGCATCGCCGACAGCCGCGGCATGACCCGCCTGGGATACTTTTTTATCCTCATGGAACAACTCGCCGCCTGCGAGGACTACCACCTGCTGTCCACCGTCACCTCCTCGCAACTGGCCGACGAGCACCATGTGGAACGCATCAACCGGGCGGTGGACTATATCTTCCAGCACTATGCCCAGGACCTCACCCAGAACGAGGTGGCCGAGCACCTGGGGATGACCCCCACCTACTTCTCGCGCTTCTTCAAGCAGGCCGCGGGGCGCGGTTTTGTCGAGTTCGTCAACCGCCTGCGGGTCAGCAAGTCGTGCGAACTGCTGGCCAAAAGCGAGCTGCCGGTGACCGAAGTGTGCTTCGAATCGGGCTTCAGCAACCTGTCCAACTTCAACCGGCGCTTCCAGCAACTCAAGGGCATGACCCCCTCCAGCTACCGCAGCCTGGTGACCCAGCGGCTGACCGAACAGAACCGCCCCTGAGCCCGAGCGCTGCAAAAAAGTATCAGTGCAAGTGCAGGCGAGGCTTTGTCGGCATCGCCGTGGGGCGGTGTAATCGGCGGCGAGCGACACAAAAACAATAATGTCTTCCGCGCCGTCACCCGGCCCGGTAAGGGGGTTCACCGATGAACAACTCGATCAAGACCTGCCTGGCCGCCGCCTGCCTCAGCCTGCCGCTGTTCACCCAGGCCGCCGAAACCCTGACCATCGCCACGGTCAACAACAACGACATGATCCGCATGCAGCGCCTGGCCAAAGTGTTCGAGCAGCAGCACCCGGACATCAAGCTGAAGTGGGTAGTGCTGGAAGAAAACGTGCTGCGCCAGCGCCTGACCACCGACATCGCCACCCAGGGCGGGCAGTTCGATGTGCTGACCATTGGCATGTACGAGGCCGCGCTGTGGGGCGCCAAAGGCTGGCTGGCCCCGATGAACGACCTGCCCGCCGACTACAGGCTGGACGACGTGTTCCCCTCGGTGCGCAATGGCCTGTCGGCGGGCGGCACGCTGTACGCCCTGCCGTTCTACGCCGAAGCCTCGATCACCTATTACCGCAAGGACCTGTTCGAAAAGGCCGGGCTCAGCATGCCCGAGCAACCGACCTGGACCCAGATCGGCGAGTTCGCCGCCAAACTCAACCAGCCCGACCAGGACCAGTACGGCATCTGCCTGCGCGGCAAGGCCGGCTGGGGCGAGAACATGGCGCTGATCGGCACCGTGGCCAACGCCTTCGGCGCGCGCTGGTTCAATGAGCAATGGCAGCCGGAGTTCAGCGGCAGCGAGTGGAAGAACGCACTGAACTTCTACGTGAACACCCTCAAGCAGTACGGCCCGCCCGGCGCCTCCAGCAACGGTTTCAACGAAAACCTCGCGCTGTTCAACAGCGGCAAGTGCGCGATGTGGGTCGATGCCAGCGTCGCCGGCTCGTTCGTCACCGACAAGGCCCAGAGCAAGGTCGCCGACCAGGTCGGCTTCGCCTTCGCTCCGAAGGAGGTCACCGACAAGGGCGCCACGTGGCTGTACTCGTGGGCACTGGCGATCCCCACCAGCTCCAGGGCCAAGGACGCCGCCAGAACCTTCAGCACCTGGGCCACCTCCGAGGCCTACGGCAAGCTGGTGGCCGAGCAGGAAGGCGTGGCCAACGTACCACCGGGCACCCGCGCCTCGACCTACAGCGACGCCTACCTGGCCGCGGCCCCCTTCGCCAAGGTGACACTGGAATCGCTCAAACGCGTCGACCCCGACCACCCCACCCTGAAGCCTGTGCCCTATGTGGGCATCCAGCTGGTGACCATCCCCGAGTTCCAGGCCATCGGCACTCAGGTCGGCAAGCTGTTCTCTGCCGCCCTCACCGGGCAGATGAAGGTGGACCAGGTGCTGGCTGCGGCCCAGCAGTCGACCGAGCGCGAGATGAAACGCGCCGGTTATCCCAAGTAACAGCCACCCCCGAGCAGCCATGACCTGACCGTTGCCGCGCCGCACACCCGCGCGGTGGCGGCCGGCCGCTCGCCCTTTTCGACGCACACGGAGTCGCCATGAACACTTCGGCCCTAGACAGCCCGAGCCTAGCCACCGCGCGCCCCGGCAAACGCCGTGTCGGCCCCGGCTGGTTCCTGGTCAGCCCCTCGGTAGCGCTGCTGCTGTTGTGGATGATCGTGCCCCTGGGCATGACCCTGTATTTCTCGCTGATCCGCTACAACTTGCTGTACCCCGGCGAAAACGCATTCGTCGGCCTGGAGAACTTCACCTTCTTCGTCACCGATGCCGGCTTCCTGCCCGGCGCCCTCAACACCCTGACCCTGGTCGGCAGCGTGCTGGCCATCAGTATCGTCCTCGGCGTGCTCATTGCCGCGCTGCTGGAAGCGGGCGAGTTCTGGGGGCGTGGCGTGGTGCGGGTGCTGCTGATTTCGCCGTTCTTCATCATGCCCACGGTCAGCGCGCTGCTGTGGAAGAACCTGATCTTCCACCCGGTGTCGGGCATCCTCGCAGCACTGTGGCGGCTGTTTGGCGCGCAGCCGGTGGACTGGCTGGCGCACTACCCGCTGCTGTCGATCATCCTGATCGTCTCGTGGCAGTGGCTGCCGTTCGCCATCCTGATCCTGATGACCGCCATGCAGTCGCTGGACCAGGAACAGAAGGAAGCCGCACGCCTGGATGGTGCTGGCCCGCTGGCGATCTTCTGGCACCTGACCCTGCCGCACCTGGCCCGCCCCATCGCCGTGGTGGTGATGATCGAGACCATCTTCCTGCTGTCGGTGTTCGCCGAAATCTTCACCACCACCAGTGGCGGCCCGGGTTTCGAGTCCACCAACCTCGCCTACCTGATCTACAACCAGGCGCTGCTGCAGTTCGACGTGGGCATGGCCTCGGCGGGCGGGCTGATCGCCGTGCTGATCGCCAACATCGCCGCCATCGTGCTGGTACGCATGATTGGCAAGAACCTCACCGAGCGCAGCTGAGGAGCCCGCCATGCTGACACTCAAGCAAACCCGCCGCCTGCACAATGCACTGCTAGGCCTGCTGTGCTGGGGCATCGCCCTGGTGATCTTCTTCCCGATCCTGTGGATGGTGCTGACCAGCTTCAAGACCGAACTGGATGCGTTCGCCACGCCGCCGCAGTTCCTGTTCACGCCGACGCTGGAGAACTACCTGCACATCAACGAACGCAGCGACTACTTTGCCTACGCCTGGAACTCGGTGTTGATCTCGGTCTCGGCAACCCTGCTGTGCATGCTGATTGCCGTGCCGGCGGCGTACTCGATGGCCTTCTTCGAAACCCGCCATACCAAGCGCACGCTGCTGTGGATGCTATCGACCAAGATGCTGCCACCGGTGGGCGTGCTGATGCCGATCTACCTGCTGGCCAAGCAGTTCGGCCTGCTGGACTCGCGCCTGGCGCTGATCATCGTCTACACCCTGATCAACCTGCCGATCGTGGTGTGGATGGTTTACACCTACTTCAAGGATATCCCCGTGGACATCCTCGAAGCCGCGCGGCTGGACGGCGCAGGCACCTGGCAGGAGATTGTCCGCGTGCTGCTGCCGATCGCCCGCGGCGGGTTGGCCTCGACCCTGCTGCTGTCGCTGATCCTGTGCTGGAACGAGGCATTCTGGTCACTGAACCTGACCTCATCTGCTGCCGCGCCGCTGACGGCGCTGGTGGCGTCCTATTCAAGCCCCGAAGGGCTGTTCTGGGCCAAGCTCTCGGCCGTCTCGACCCTGGCCTGCGCGCCGATCCTGATCTTTGGCTGGGTCAGCCAGAAGCAGCTGGTGCGTGGCCTCTCGTTCGGAGCCGTGAAATGAACCGCATTCATGCCCCTGTAACACAGCCCCTGTGGGAGCGGGTTCACCCGCGAAGCAGGCGACTCAGTGTCAGGCACCGGCTGCGCCGGTGTTCGCGGGTGAACCCGCTCCCACAGGGTCCAGCTAACTCCTATCAATTCCTGGCCACCGCAGAGGTAACCCGACATGGCTGACCTGAAGATCCGCAACCTGTACAAAGGCTTCGATGGCCACGCCATCATCAAGGGCATCGACCTGGACGTGCGCGACCGCGACTTCGTGGTGTTCGTCGGCCCGTCCGGCTGCGGCAAGTCCACCCTGCTGCGGGTGATCGCCGGCCTCGAAGAGGTCAGCGGCGGCAGCATTACCCTGGACGGTGCCGACATCACCGACACCGCCCCAGCCAAGCGCGACCTGGCGATGGTGTTCCAGACCTACGCCCTGTACCCGCACATGACCGTGCGCAAGAACCTCTCCTTCGCCCTGGACCTGGCCGGCGTCAGCAAGCAGGAAGTGGCCGCCAAGGTCGACAACGCCGCGCGCATCCTCGAGCTGCAACCGCTGCTCGAGCGCAAGCCTCGCCAGCTTTCCGGCGGCCAGCGCCAGCGGGTGGCGATCGGCCGGGCCATCGTGCGCAACCCGAAGATCTTCCTGTTCGACGAACCACTGTCCAACCTCGACGCCGCCCTGCGCGTACAGATGCGCCTGGAGCTGGCACGCCTGCACCAGGAGCTGGCCGCGACCATGATCTACGTGACCCACGACCAGGTCGAGGCGATGACCCTGGCTGACAAGGTTGTGGTGCTCAACGGTGGGCGCGTCGAGCAGGTCGGCTCGCCGCTGGAGCTGTACCATCACCCGGCCAACCTGTTCGTGGCGGGCTTTCTCGGCACCCCGAAGATGGGCTTCCTGCGTGGCCACCTGAGCCGCAACCAGGGCAACCAGTGCGAGGTCGCCCTCGAATGCGGCAGCCGCATCGCCCTGCCCCTGTGCGCAGGCGACCTGCACACCGGCAGCCAGGTGACCCTGGGCATCCGCCCCGAGCACCTGAACATCACCCTCGCCGGCCAAGGCGCCCCAGCTTCGCTGCAGGTGACCGCCGACGTCAGCGAGCGGCTGGGCAGCGACAGCTACTGCCATGTGCGTGCCGCCTCCGGGGAGATGCTCACCGTACGCGTGCGCGGCGACTTCGCGCCGGCCTTTGGTGAACAACTGGAGCTGACCTTCGACCCAGCCCACTGCCACCTGTTCGACAGCAACGGCCAGGCCCTGGACAAACGCCTGCAACAAGCGGCCTGAGGACTGCAGAATGAAACTGAACCAAACCAACCTCGGCCAGCTTTCGGCCACGGTCACCCGCCCCGCCTACGACCCCGGGCAACTGCGCCAGGGCATCGTGCACATCGGCGTCGGCGGCTTCCACCGCGCCCACCAGGCCGCCTACACCGACGCCCTGATGAACCTCGGCGAAGGCCTCGACTGGGCCATCTGCGGCGCCGGCCTGCGCAGCGAAGACCGCGCCATGCGCGATGCCCTGGCCGCGCAGGACCACCTCTACACCCTGTTCGAACTGGGCGACCAGCCCGACACCGAAGTGCGGGTGATCGCCGCCCTCAACGGCATGCTGCTGGCCGAGGACGGTGCCGGCGCGCTGCTGGCCAAGCTGGCCGAGTCCGCCATCCGCATCGTCTCGCTGACCATCACCGAAGGCGGCTACTGCATCGACGACAGCACCGGTGAATTCCGCGCCGACCTGCCACAGGTGCAGCACGACCTGGCCAACCCACAGGCCCCGCACAGTGTGTTCGGCTTTCTCTGCGAAGCCTTGCGCCGCCGCCGCGCGGCCGGCAGCGGGCCGTTCACCGTGATGTCCTGCGACAACCTCCCGCACAACGGCGATGTGGCGCGCAAGGCGCTGCTGGCCTTCGCCCGGCTGCTCGACCCTGAGCTGGCCGAGTGGATCGGCGGCAATGTCAGCTTCCCCAACGCCATGGTCGACCGCATCACGCCGATGACCAGCCCCGCCCACCGCCAGCAACTGCTCGAGCGCCATGGCGTCGAGGATGCCTGGCCAGTAGTGTGCGAGCCGTTCCTGCAATGGGTGGTGGAAGACAAGTTCGTCGCCGGGCGCCCTGCCTGGGAAAAGGTCGGCGTGCAGTTCACCAACGACGTCACGCCCTATGAAGCGATGAAGATCAAACTGCTCAACGGCAGCCACCTGGCGCTCACCTACCTGGGCTTCCTGCAGGGCTACCGCTTTGTCCACGAAACCCTCGCCGACCCGCTACTGCATCGCTACATGCGCACCTTCATGGACCAGGACGTAACCCCGCAACTGGCCCCCGTGCCGGGTATCGACCTGGAGCGCTACAAGGCCAGCCTCAGCGAACGCTTCGCCAACCGCGCCATCGCCGACCAGCTGGAGCGCGTGTGCTCGGACGGCTCGTCGAAGTTTCCCAAGTTCATCGTGCCCACCGCCAACCGCCTGATCGCCGATGGCAAGCCACTGGAGCGCGTCGCCCTGGTGGTCGCGGCCTGGGCGGTGTACCTGCGCGGCGAAGACGAACACGGCACCCGCTACAGCATCCCCGACCCACGCGCCGCCGACTGCCAGGCGCGGGTGGTGCAGCGTGACGGCCTGGCCGCCCGGGTGCTCGGCGACGAGGCGATCTTCGGCACGGCGATACCGGCATCCAGGGCCTTCGTAAGTGCCTTCGAGCGCCTATACGACAGCTTGCGCGAACACGGCGTGAGTGCAACCTTGCGCCAGGTCCTCGGCGACTGACCCGGAGCGTATCGACATGGATGGACTGTTCCTCGGCATCGACTGCGGCACCCAAGGCACCAAGGCCCTGGTGCTGGACGCCGGCAGTGGCCAGGTGCTCGGCCTGGGCAGCGCCGCCCACGCCCCACCCCAAGGCCGCGATGGGCGCCGCGAGCAGGACCCGGCCGACTGGCTGGCCGCCCTGCGCAGCGCGGTGGCCGGCGCACTGCGTGCGGCTGGTGTCGACGGCCGGGCGATCCGCGCACTGGCGGTGTCCGGCCAGCAACATGGCCTGGTGCTGCTCGATACCGAGGGCCAGGTACTGCGCCCGGCCAAGCTCTGGTGCGACACCGAAACCGCGCCCGAGAACCAGCAACTGCTCGATGCACTCGGTGGCGCCAAAGGCTCGCTCGATCGCCTGGGCCTGGTGATCGCGCCAGGCTATACCGCGTCCAAGCTGCTATGGACCAAGCGCCAGCACCCCGACCTGTTCGCCCGCCTGGCTCATATCCTGCTGCCCCATGACTACCTCAACCACTGGCTGACCGGCCGCGCCTGCAGCGAGCCCGGCGACGCCTCCGGTACCGGGTATTTCGACGTGCGCCGTCGAACCTGGGCCGCCGATGTGCTGCAACGCATCGAGCCAGGCGAGCGGCTGCTGGCAGCCTTGCCCGAGTTGGTCGAATCCGGCGAGTACATCGGCACCCTGCGGGAGCACGCCGCCAAGGCGCTGGGCCTGAGCCCGCAGACGTGGGTAGCCAGTGGGGGTGGCGACAACATGCTCGGCGCCATCGGCACCGGCAACATCGCCCCCGGCATGATCACCTTGAGCCTCGGCACCTCCGGCACCCTGGCGGCCTATGACGACCAGCCCCGCGTCAGCGCACAGGGCGAAGTGGCGACCTTCTGCGCCTCCAGCGGTGGCTGGCTGCCGCTGATCTGCACCATGAACCTGACCAGCGCCTGCGCCCTGGTGCGCGATCTGCTGGAGCTGGACCTCGAGCGCTTCACCGAGCTTGCCGGCCAAGCGCCCATTGGCGCCGACGGCCTGCTGATGCTGCCCTTCTTCGACGGCGAGCGCGTACCCGCGTTGCCCAACGCCAGTGCCAGCCTGCACGGCATGACCAGTACCAACCTGACCCGCGCCAACCTGTGCCGGGCAGTGCTGGAAGGCACCTGCTTCAGCCTGCGCCACGGCCTCGACCTGCTGCGCGCCAGTGGCTTGCAAGGCAGCGAAATCCGCCTGGTCGGCGGCGCGGCGAAAAGCCCGTTGTGGCGCCAGGTGCTGGCAGACCTGCTCGGCCTGCCAGTGGTGTGCCCGCAACAGACCGAAGCCGCCGCCCTGGGTGCTGCAATCCAGGCCGTCTGGAGCCTCGGCCGGCAGTCGGGCCATGGCGACAGCCTTGCAACCCTTTGCCAACGCTGCGTGGCCCTGGACGAAAGCACACGCACCCTGCCCCGCCCGGCACAGCAAGCCGAGTACCAGGTTGCCTATCAGCGCTACCGGGATCATCTGCCGGCACGCTGATCGCCGGCCTTACCTTTCGTATTGGAGAACTCCATGTATCTGGTGTGTGGCGAAGCCTTGTTCGATGTGTTCAGCGTGGAAAACAGCCCCCGCAGTAGCGAGCTGGGCTTTACCGCGATTGCCGGCGGCTCGCCGTTCAATGTCGCGGTCGGCCTGCGCCGGCTGGGCGCGGACGCCGCGTTGTTCGGCGGCCTGTCCAGTGACTACCTGGGCGTGCGACTGCGCAGGGTGCTTGAAGAGGAAAACGTGGAATGCGGCTACCTGGTGAGCAGTGATGCGCCAACCACACTGGCCATGGTCGGCCTGGATGCCAACGGCTCGGCGCAGTACCAGTTTCGCGGTGAAGGCTGCGCGGACCGACAGGTGCGGCTGGAACATCTGCCTGCGCTGGATGAGCGCGTGCGCGGGCTGCATGTGGGGTCGTACACCCTGGTGGTGACGCCCGTGGCCGATACCCTGATGGCGCTGGTG
This sequence comes from Pseudomonas sp. B8(2017), assembly GCF_002113575.1. NCBI lineage: Bacteria > Pseudomonadati > Pseudomonadota > Gammaproteobacteria > Pseudomonadales > Pseudomonadaceae > Pseudomonas > Pseudomonas sp. B8(2017). Next base: position 107,698 of record NZ_NEIO01000019.1, read on the forward strand.
CAACGCGAACGTGATCAACGCCTGATCAGCCTCGACCCGAACGTGCGGCTGAATCCGCAGCCGGATGTGGCGCTGTGGCGGCGCCAGGTTGAAGCCTTTGCCGGCCACGCACATCTGATCAAGGCCAGCGAGGAAGACCTGACCCTGCTGTACCCGGGGCGCGACCCCGCAGAAGTGGCTCGAGGCTGGCTTGGCGAACGGTGCAGTCTGGTGTTTGTCACGCATGGCGGTGACGGGGCAAGCGTGCATTGCGCTTACGGGTCATGGCTGCGTCCGGCGGATACGTCTTTACCGGTGCGCGATACCGTGGGTGCTGGTGATACCTTCCAGGCGGCAGTGCTCGCCTACCTCGCCAGGCTCGGAGCCGACAACCCGGCAGGTTTGGCGATGCTTGAGCGTGACACCATCGATGCGATGCTTGCCTATGCGATCCGTGCTGCGGCGATCACCTGCTCCCGAGTGGGCCCGGACCTGCCGTTTGAGCATGAGGTATCGCTTATGGCCTGATGCGCTGGAGCGGGTTTAGCCGAAAACACCGGCGAAGCCGGTGCCATGCACCGCGTTGGATTCTTCGCGGGTAACCCGCTCCCACAGGATCACCACAACCTTCCAAGGCAGCTGCAGTACCTGCAGGAGCGGGCTTGTCCCGCGAACACCGGCGCAGCCGGTGCCATGCACCGCGTTGGATTCTTCGCGGGCATGCCCGCTCCCACAGGATTACCACAACCTTCAAGGCAGCCGCAGTACCTGTAGGAGCGGGCTTGTCCGCGAACACCGGCGCAGCCGGTGCCATGCACCGTGTCGCATTCTTCGCGGGTAAACCCGCTCCCACAGGATCACCACAGCCTTCAAGGCAGCCACAGTACCTGTGGGAGCGGGTTCACCCGCGAACACCGGCGCAGCCGGTGCCAGCCACCGCGCTGGATTCTTCGCGGGTAAACCCGCTCCCACAGGATCACCACAGCCTTCAAGGCAGCCACAGTACCTGTGGGAGCGGGCATGCCCGCGAACACCGGCGCAGCCGGTGCCATGCACCGAGTTGGATTCTTCGCGGGTAAACCCGCTCCCACAGGGCCTTGCCCTATCAATGGTCATTCCCTGCGCTGATCCAGGTCTACCGCAGGCTGCTCCACGCTCTGCCTGCCGTCATCAGCCAAGCTGTCTTCCTTCTGCCAATCACCACCCTCTTCTTCGTTCATGAGCGGGTCGTCGTCAGGGTCGGGTATGGTCGGGCGGTCGGGGTCAACGGCCGGGTCGGGTGAAGTGGGCATGTCCGGGTTCGTGCCGCCTTGGGCATTCGGATCGGGGCTCATCGCTGCATACCTCGCAAGAAAGGTGTGAACCGCATTCGTTCCGGCCAAATCCCGTCACCGAGGCTGCGGGTGCTCGGCAGAAACCGAATTGTTTGCCTGCACGTCCTCCATCTCCTCTTCTATCGGGCCTTCGTCATCCGAAGGTAGCGGGACCTCTCCGTCACCGCTGCCGGGCTGGGATTCGGTTTGCTCGAGGCCGGGGTCATTCTGATCGTTTGCCATGGAAGTTCTCCTGGGTTTGCGCGTTGATCGCGCATACAGATCGGACGGAAAACGGCCAGCAGCAGTGCCTTGGGTTCGACAGGTGGCGCAAAAGGCCGGGGTACCGATCATGGCCCCATATAGAGCTAAACCATTATTCAGAGACGTTTCCTACAAGCTTTTAGGAAGCCCAATGCCTCTCTGGAAAGCGATTCCCCGTTAGTGTTCAGAGGCCGTCAAGGCCCTGTCCAATACGAGGATCGCTCATGACCATCAGCCAACGTATTGCCCTCGCGATCGCCGAAGCCGGGCTGCCGCACGACCAGTGCATGTTCTGCGAGCGCCAGGGCCTGCCTATCCTGCCGCTGCGCCGCGCCCTGGTGCCCGATACCCGCCCCGAGTGTGTTTCCACCGTGGCGGATAACCGGCATATCTCGACAAAGATCGGCTTGCGCACTTTGCGCATGGGCTTCCTCTATGTGCTGCTCGACCAGCAGGTCTGGCATGCCTATGCCGTCAGCGAGCAAGGCCATCTGCGCCGCTTCAACCCTTATGAGCCGCCAGATGGCCCGCCTTCTCCGCTGCCCGAAAAATGCGTGAACGAAGACCACGATATTCCTTCGGCCTTTCTCAACCTCGATACCAGCAGGTACGCCAGCGCCTGGCTGGCCTTCTCC